>CAVBPN010000212.1:9004-14841 GCA_963597235.1 bacterium | reverse complement strand
GCAATTTTTCTCACCGGAACCGGAACCGATATTGGAAAAACCTTCATTGCCGTACTGATCGTAAAAAAACTTGCTCAGACAGGCAAAAATCCGGCTTACTACAAAGCAGCCATAAGTGGAAACGACCGTAGTCCGGACGGAAGCCTGATCCCGGGTGACGCCCTTTTTGTACGACAGATGTCGGGTATCTCACAGCCGCTGAATGAGATGTGCCCTTACGTATACGAAAATGCCTGGTCTCCGCACCTGGCTTCCCGCGTGGAGGGAAATCCTGTTGATCTCGCTGTTGTTCGCAAAGGTTTTCTGAAAACAGCAGAAAATTATGACTACATCACTATGGAAGGAAGCGGCGGGATCCTCTGTCCGCTCTGCTTTGATGAGCGTAAGATCCAGCTTGAAGATGTGATCCGGGAATTTGAACTTTCCAGTATTCTGGTTGCCGATGCAGGACTTGGCACGATCAACAGTGTTGTTCTGACTTTCGAATATATGAAGGCGCATAACCTTCCGCTTAAAGGAATGATTTTTAATCATTATCATCCGGGAAACATCATGGAAGAAGATAATATTTTTATGTGCGAACATATGACAGGCCTTCCTGTACTCGCAAAGGTACCGGATAACGCCACAGAACTTGAGACAGATGCAGATGTGCTGAGCGCACTTTATGACGAGGTGAAGATCAAATGATATGGTATCCTTATGAACAGATGAAAACAATGAAAGAGCCTTATAAGATCCTGGATGCCGAGGGCGTGCATCTCTATACAAAAGATCAGAAACTGATCGATTCGATCTCTTCCTGGTGGTGTATGATCCACGGTTATAAACACCCGGAACTGACCGCTGCTATCAAAGAACAGGCCGATCGTTTCTGCCATGTAATGCTCGGCGGGCTTACCCATGAGCCGGTAGAAAAACTTTCTGACAGACTCCAGGAATTTCTTCCGGGCAACCTGGACTACTGTTTCTTTTCTGATTCCGGAAGCGTTGCAGTAGAAGTTTCCCTCAAGATGGCTCTCCAGTATAACACCAACCAGGGAAGAAAGCGACCGCTGGTTCTGGCTCTTGAACATGCCTATCACGGAGATACTTTCAAAGCAATGGAAGTCGGTGATGACGAAGATTATCATTTCGCTTTTGACAAAAAAGAAGGTGTTGTCCATATCCCGACAGAGATCCCTGCTCTCGAGGAAGCATTTGAACTTTACCATGACAGACTGAACAGCTTTATTGTAGAACCTCTCTTACAGGGTGCCGGCGGTATGCGGATGTATGATATTTCTTTCCTGAAACGTGCCAGAGAACTTTGCAATCAGTATGATGTGCTTCTGATCTTTGATGAAGTTGCAACCGGATTCGGACGTACCGGAAACCGTTTTGTTGCTGACCTTGTCCTTCCGGACATCCTCGTTCTCGGAAAAGCCCTGACCAGCGGTTATATCGGACATGCTGTCACCGTTGCCAGCCACAAAGTCTTTGATGCTTTTTATAGTGATGATGACCGCCTTGCTTTGATGCACGGACCGACCTTTATGGGAAATCCACTTGCCTGTGCAGTCGCACTTAAAGGAATTGAAATCTTCGAGCGGGACGATTATATGAGCAAGATCCGGCATATCGAACAAATCTCCCGCCAGGAAATGAAAGACTTTACGGATCCACGAATTAAAGAAGTCCGTATCATGGGCGGCTGTACCTGCGTGGAAGTCCACGACCAAAAAACTCTTGAAGGTTTCCAGCAGTTTGCTTATGAACGTGGCGTCTTCTGCAGACCTTTCTTAAACTATATGTATTCTATGGTCCCTTATGTGATCTCTGACGGGGACCTTATTCAAATCTTTGACGTAATGAAGGACTGGTTTCACTGAAACCAGCCCTTCGGTTTTTTAACAACGATTTCTTTTATTTACGAAATAATTCAGGATTCCTCCACCGACAATGATCACAATGGCAACTGCCACGACTCTCTTGGCAGCCTCCTGCGGAAGCTGGCTTTTTGAACCGATCGAATCAGAATAGAAAGTCAGTGTATAATCAATCTCATGCGGTGCCCCCATTGCTGTAGTATCTGCGATCACCGGCATTCCTTCATCCATACTCAGCACCGGAATCTCAAAAACAGAATTCATGCCTTCTTCATTCGTCGGAAGATATTTTTCTCCATCTACGATCATGTAATCGTAATTCGAACTACTCCACTGGATCTGTGCATAAGCCTGTCCGTCTTTTACCGTAAGAATCGTCGGTGAAGTTACGCTTGCTTTACCGCTTCCACCCTCCAGATCTACCTGAATCGAATATTCTCCATCCTCTTTATCAATATCCATGCCTGCCGCCTGACAGATGCAGGAAAAAACTCCAATCCCAATAAATATGGCAGCTATCAGACTTGAAAGTTTTCTTTTCATCTCTCTACTCCATTTTTCTTATCATTTTCTCATAAAACTATGATAACACAGCAAATCCCACATTGCAAACACTATACAATTCTTGTATAATTAAAAAGATATGTCTGTTACTGTGGGCGGAGCAAACAGTAACTGTGTCTGTGAATAAAATTTCACATGTAAGATAATTTATAATCATTTTATAATGAATTCAGGAGGTTTTAATAATGAAAGGTACATTATATGGAGTCGGCGTCGGACCTGGGGATCCGGAATTAATGACATTGAAGGCGGTTCGTATGATCCGTGAAAATGAGATCATTGCTGTACCTGGTACAGACGTTAAAGAAACCGTTGCTTATAAAATCGCCGTACAGGCAGTTCCGGAACTTGCAGAAAAGGAACTTCTTCCAATCTGCATGCCTATGACACACGATGCAAAAGAACTGGAAGAAAATCATGCAAAGGGAGCAAAAACTCTGGAGGTCTGTCTGGATCAGGGAAAAAATGTTGTTTTCCTGACTCTTGGTGATCCTTGTGTATATTCTACTTTTTCCTATCTGCAGCATCTTGTGGAAGCCGATGGATATCACACAGAACTGGTAAGCGGAATCACTTCTTTCTGTGCTGCAGCAGCAAGACTGAATATTTCTCTTTCTGAGTGGAATGAACAGCTTCATATCATTCCGGCAGTACATCGTCTTGACAGTGAACTGACAGAATCCGGAAACTATATCCTGATGAAATCCGGAAAGAAAATGAACCAGGTAAAGGAAATTCTCGCCAAAAGCGGCCGCGATGTTCTTATGGTTGAAAACTGCGGCATGCCGGAAGAACATATTTATCATGGTGTTGAGGAGATTCCGGATGATGCCGGCTATTATTCTCTGATCATTGCGAAGAAGCACAAATGATTGAAACAAAGAATCTTACAAAAACGTTTGATAATTTTACTGCCGTAGATTCTCTTGATTTCAAGATTGAAACCGGAGAATTCTTCGGTCTTCTCGGTCCGAACGGTGCAGGAAAAACAACAACGATCAGTCTTCTTTCTACTCTTCTGCTTCCTACGAAGGGTGAAATACTGATTGATGGTCAGAAGCTGACCCGAAACCGTCCGGATCTGAAACGCAAGATCAGTGTGATCACGCAGGAATATTCCATGCGCCAGGACATGAATATGGATGAGATCATGGAATATCAGGGACGTCTTTATTTTATGCCGCGTAAAGAGATTAAGCGACGTACAGAAGAGCTTCTTGAATTCTGTGACCTCATTAAATTCCGTAAGCGAACCGTCCGTAAGCTTTCCGGTGGTATGAAACGTAAGCTGATGGTCTGCCGTGCACTTCTGACTGATCCTGAGATCCTGCTTCTGGATGAGCCGACCGCCGGTATGGATGCGCTTTCCCGCCGACAGATGTGGAACCTGCTCCGTAAACTGAACGGTAAGAATCTGACGATTCTTCTGACCACGCATTATATGGAAGAAGCTCAGAATCTCTGCAACCGTGTGGCACTGATGGAGCATGGTAAATTAGAAGAAGTCAATACTCCATCCGGGCTGATCGACAGTCTTGGAAATTACGCAGTCGATGAGTTTTCCGGAGATGAAACCCATAGCCATTATTTCCACAGTCGTGACGAAGCCATTGCTTATCTTTCCGGACTCTCCGGACAGGCTTCTCTTCGTGAGACAACGCTGGAAGATGTATTTGTAGAACGTGCCGGGCGACATCTGATGCCGTCATAAGGGAGGAGTTTTATTATGGGAATTATTACGATTTTATGGGAAAAATGGGTAGAATTTCGAAGAGATTTTTATAAGATCACTCTCGCAGCAATGATTGCCCCACTGATGTACCTGGTCGTTTTTGGAATGGGAATCCAGACGGTATCTCACGGAGAACCTTATCTGAATTTCCTGATTCCGGGTGTGGTATCTCTCACAACAATGAACGGAAGTTTTAATGCGATCGCGCAGAATCTGAATGTACAGCGTCTCTACGAAAAAGCATTTGATCAGGTAATGATCTCTCCTACACCTTTATGGCAGTTTATCGCAGGCCAGATCATCGGAGGAAGTCTTCGTGGATTTTATGCGGGAGGTGTCATTCTGGTTTTAACAATGCCGATCGACACCGGGCTGATCTTTAATGGCTGGTCTTTCCTTGTCATGCTCCTGAATGGTGCAGTATTTTCGGCAATCGGCGTAGTTGTTTCTTTTCTTGCAAAGAATCATGCAGATGTTCCGCGTTTTTCGAACTACATCATTATGCCAATGGCATATCTGTGTAATACGTTTTTTTCTACGGAAAAACTGCCGGGGCTGCTTGGAAAGTTTGTTTCTGCACTGCCCCTGTCCCAGACAAGCCATATGATCCGAAGCATCTCCGCCGGAGAAGGATTTGCGATGTCAGGAATTGGAATACTTATGGCATATCTGATCGTATTTACAGCAATCGCATCGTGGTTTATCTATAAGAAGAAGAATCTTTAAAAGAGAACTGGGAATTCACGCAGTTTTCGTTCAGAAAAAAGAAGAGCATATTCATGAAAAGGTTCCATATAACAGTATTTTACAATAATTCAGAAAGATATCTCTCAAAGCAGATTCCTTCATTTCTATCGATGCCTTCAAGTACTGCATCGTGGATGCCTTTTGAAAGGAACTTCACAGCTTTTCGTACAGAATCCGCCGTATCCATCCCCTTCACTATTCCGGCACTAAGTACAGATGCAAACAGATCTCCAGTTCCTGAGTAGCTTCCGCCTTCTTTCACCGTACTCACCCAGGTCTGCTCTCCTTCTTTACAGATAAGATTACTGATATATTTCTCTCCCTCATCTGTCGTATGACTGATCCCCGTGATCACGGCTTCCACATTAAATTCCTGTGTAAGCAGCCTTCCCGTCGTCTGAACATACTTCATAAGATCTTCTCTGGAAAGTTCAGAAAGCCGCTGCCATTCCGTATGCATCTTTTCCCTTCCGTAGAGAAGGAGCAGCGCTTCGGTGATATTCGGAGTGATCACTGCGGCCTCTCTGACAAGCATCCTCATCTTCTCACACAGTTCTTCCGTATAGATCGGATATTCCTCTCCATCATCCCCCATAACCGGATCCACCAGAATCTTTGTATCCTCTTTCCCAAAAAGCTCTATAAATTCGACCGCCTTATCAGCCTGTCGCGCATCAGCAAGAAATCCCGTATAGATTCCATCCGGATGAAACTCCATCTTCTTCCACTCCTCCATAATATTATCCATACGGTCTGTATAATCATCACAATAATAAGAAGGAAAACCCGTCTGGGCACTTAATACCGCTGTCGGAAGCGGACATGCCTGAATTCCCATGACTGAAATCACCGGAATCGCCGCTGTAAGAGAACATTTTCCCATTCCTGATAAATCATTTAATACTGCAATTTTTTTCAATCTGTTG
>CAVBPN010000212.1:0-8889 GCA_963597235.1 bacterium | reverse complement strand
GTTGTCTCCTCATCTTGCTTTTTCTTATATTCTGATTTAGAATAGCATCTGAGTGTATATATAAAAATAACCACTTTTATTCATTTTTCAGGGGCCAGTTTATGAGTTTAGCATTTCATTCCAATAAAGAAAGCCTGTATCTTCAGGTATATGACCATTATAAAAATCTGATCATGGAGCACCGCATACCGGCAGGAAGCCGTATGCCGTCACTTCGCAAATGTTCTACCGAACTGAAACTCAGCCGGACGACTATCGAAAATGCCTATTTACAGCTCGCTGCCGACGGTTACATCATTGCCCGTGCACAGAGCGGTTACTACGTAACAAATATTGCCGATCAGAATCCGGTTCCCACCGTTTCCAGACACTTAAATCTTCCACCGGTACAGTATGACTTTGCCTCAAACGGTGTCGACCGCGAAAGTTTTCGCTTTGATCTCTGGCAGCGCTATATCAAAAGCGCCCTTCGCCAGAGCGACCGTCTTCTGTCCTACGGAGAACCGCAGGGCGAAGCAGATCTCCGACAGATACTTGCAGACTATATCCGCCAGAGAAGAAACGTCAACTGCTCCGCTGATGATATCGTGATCGGTGCCGGTATGCAGAGCATTCTGAATATTCTCTGTCCTCTGATCTGGGACAAAAAGACCGTTTCTTTTCCTAACGCTTCTTTTGTACAGGGAAGCACGATCTTCTCCGATTATGATTTCGAGGTACAGTACCGCAATAAAGATTGCGATGTTATCTATGTTTCCCCTGCCCACATGACAAAATGGGGTGAGATCATGCCGGTCAGCCGCCGCATGGAGCTGGTGCATTATGCTGCAAAAAAGGGCAACCTGATCATTGAAGATGATTACGAAAATGAATTCGTCTATTTTCAGCGGCCGACCCCTTCCCTCTTTAATCTCGCCGGCGGACATGGTGTTGTTTATATCGGTTCTTTCTCCCGATTACTGCTTCCTTCGATCCGCTTAAGCTTCATGGTCCTGCCACCGGATCTCTCAAAAAAATATGCAGCTGTTGCAGACCGCTACAGCCAGACTGCTTCAAAAGTTGAACAGATTGCCCTCTGTCAGTTTATCCGTGACGGTCACCTGACTTCACAGACAAAAAAGCTGAAAAAACTGTACGCCCAGAAGTTAAAAGCCCTGAAAAGCGAAGTACAGAATACATTTGGAAAAAACTGTACGCTCAAGACAGGTGCGGCCGGAACAAGCCTCGCCCTGACAGTTCCTTATACCCGAACCGGTCTTGAATTAAAAAGAGAAGCCCGCATGAACGGAATGTCTCTGCTGATTCTTGAAGAAAGCGCAGATACAATTACGATTCTGCTTTCCTGCTCCTCGATCGCGACCAATGATTTCGGCCCGGCATGCCAGTTGTTAAAGACACTTCTCACTGAATAACCATATCTAATAAACATAAAAAGACCTGCCTCAGAGAAATTCCGGGGCAGGTGTCTTAACTTTAATCTCTTCGATTGTCTATCATATAAAGCAGTGCATTGCAGATACATGCCGCAATATTACTGCCGCCTTTTCGTCCTCTTGCAACAATATACGGTGCACCGGATTCCATGATCAGTTCCTTGGACTGCACTACATTCACAAATCCGACCGGAACTCCAATAATCAGCTCCGGATTCAGCTTTCCGTCTTCGATCAACTCATAAAGACGAACCAGCGCGGTCGGCGCATTTCCGATTGCAAAGATCAGCTTCTTATCAAGTGTAGATGCCTTATCCATACTTGCTGTCGCCCTTGTGGTTCCATTTTCTTTTGCAATCTTAGCTACATCTTCATCAGACATGAAGCAATAAACTTCACCACCGTATCTGGCCAGTGCACGCTTATTGATCCCCGCCTTTGCCATCTGTGTATCCGTAACAATACAGGCTCCGGCTTTGATCGCCTCCATCGCCTGTTCTACTACATCTGGAGAAAAGCAGAGATTATCTGCATAATCAAAATCTGCACTTGTGTGAATACATCTTTTAACGATCAGCTCAGTTCCTGGAATCAGTTTCTTATCCCCAAGTTCCTCTGTAATGATCTCGAAACTTCTCTTTTCAATATCCATCGGTTTTACATTTTCAAGCTGTACTTTCATTTCTCTGTTTCTCCCTCCAGGCTGTCTTCCAGGCCTTCATTAAGGATCTCATAGATCCGTTTCATGTCCAGATGCTTTCGCAGTTCTTCTGCCATGATATCATATTGTGTCTCTTTAAATGCTGCAAAATCAACGCCTTCTATCTCAGATACGTCGATTCCTTTCTTTTCGCCCACTGCCCGGACCAGTCCCAATGTAACTTCTTCTTTATCAAAGATTCCATGCACATAAGTACCGCAGACATTGTGATAGAAAGTTCCCTCTTTCTTTTCTGTGCCGGTCACGTTATCACGGGTGCAGGTGCTTGCGGCAGCTCCATTCTTCCATGTACTCTCACCCATATGAATTTCATATCCGGTAAAGTCCACACCCTTAAGCGGTGCAAATTCCTCATCCAGTTCCAGAAATTTTCCGCATACCTGTGTACGGGTCTTATGTTCCGCAAACACGGTATCAACCGGAAGGAGACCAAGTCCACGCATCGTGCCGCCCGCTTCCACACCATGCGGATCACTTAAATTTTCACCCAGCATCTGATATCCGCCACAGATTCCAAAGATCAGTGTACCGGATGCCGCTGCTTTCAGAATCAGCGTCTCCATTCCACTCTCACGAAGCCATTTCAGATCATCCATCGTATTCTTCGTTCCCGGAAGAAAGATTACATCCGGATGTCCCAGATCTGCAGGATGCTGTACATACCGAAGCGAAACTCCCGGAATACTCTCCAGTGGATTAAAATCTGTAAAATTGGAAATACGTGGCACACGAATGACCGCCATATCGATCACACCGATTTCCTGGTGCCGGTCAAATCGCTCCGTCAGACTGTCCTCATCTTCTACCTGAATGTTTATATACGGTGCAACTCCGACAACCGGAATCCTGCATTTTTCTTCGAGCATCTCAACGCCCGGATCCAGGATAGATTTATCTCCACGGAATTTATTGATGATCAGACCTTTGATCATCTTTCGCTCGTCTTCTTCCAGTAATTCCACTGTTCCATAGAGCTGTGCAAACACACCGCCACGGTCAATATCTCCCACAAGAAGTACCGGAGCCTTGGCCATCTTTGCCATCCCCATATTAACGATGTCTTCACTTTTCAGATTGATCTCCGCCGGACTTCCTGCTCCTTCGATCACAATGATATCATTTTCTTCTGCCAGTTTATTAAATGCCTTCATAATATCCGGCACAAGCTTTTTCTTATATTTAAAATAATCTCTGGCATTCATGGTACCAAGGACTTCCCCATTTACGATGACCTGAGAGCCAACATCATTTGTCGGTTTCAAAAGGATCGGGTTCATCAGTACAGACGGTTCAATTCCGGCTGCTTCTGCCTGCATGACCTGCGCTCTTCCCATTTCAAGGCCTTCACTCGTAATAAAAGAATTCAATGCCATATTCTGAGATTTAAACGGTGCCACACGGTACCCATCCTGATGAAAAATCCTGCACAGTCCGGCAGCAAGAAGACTTTTTCCTGCATTGGACATGGTTCCCTGTATCATAATTGTTTTTGCCATAGTCGCTTTCCCCTCGTATCAGACCTGTCTTATAACCGTTCCTCTTCTTCCAGTGCCTCCGCATGCGCCACGGCCGCTTCCGTTGTACCATCACGCATCGCACGGATCAGTTTTTCATTTTCTTCATGTGTACGGACTGCAACTCTGTAATACCCCTTTCGAAGTCCGGAATAATTACTGCAGTCACGAATCAGGACACCCTGTTTTACACAGATTTCAAACAGGTTCTCCGGTCCACGGAAGAAAATATAATTTGCTTCTGACGGAAAGACCTGCATGCCAAGACGCTGCAGTTCTTCTTTCAGATATTTTGCTTCACGAAATACGATCTGCCGTCCTTCTTCCACGTATGCAGTTTCTTTCAGTGCCGCAATACCGGCCGCCTGCGCCATGACTGAGATATTCCACGGCTGTGTCACCTGTGTCATCGCCTCAAGAAGTTCTGTGTTCTCTGTAATGCCGTACCCCAGTCGGATTCCCGCCATCGCATAACGCTTAGTAAATGCTTTCAAGAGAAACAGATTGTGGTATCTGGACAATTGTGCTTTAAGTGTATATTTCCCCGGATCTTCCATAAAATCAAGAAAGCATTCATCTACAACCAGAAAAATGTCCAACTCTCTGCACACGCGCAGGACCCGAAAAAGAAAATCCCGTTCGATCGGAATTCCTGTCGGATTATTTGGATTGCATAAAAATACCATATCCAGATCTCTGTGCAGCCAGTTGATAAAACTTTCCTGCAGGTCAAATCCGTCTTCTTCCCGGAGGAGAACATGCTCCACCTCACAGCCACAGCTTAAAAGTGCCTGCTCATACTCTGCAAAAGTAGGAACAGGAAGCAGGGCCTTCTTTGGTTTTACCGCCTGACACAGGGAAAATACCAGTTCTGCAGCTCCATTTCCGCAGATCACCGATTCCGGTGTCACCCCTTCGTAATTTGCGATTGCCTCACGAAGAGGCGCATATCCGACCTGCGGATAATCTTTAATACATTCAAGACTGTCACGTACCGCCTGCTTTACACTTTCCGGCGTTCCGAGCGGATTACAGTTTGCCGAAAAATCCAGACAGTTCTTATAAGTATAGATATTGCCGCCATGTACGTGCTTCGTCATTCTTTTTCTCCTTTTCGCGCCCTGCTACAGGCGTTTTGTATAGAAATAAAGTTAAATGAGTCCCTGCAGAAACAGTACCCGGAACAGGATACATAAGATCACACCCAGAATCGCCGTCGCATACATCAGACGATTTGCATAACGGATGTCTTCGATTTCTATTTCCCGGATTGCATCTCCGATTGTAGGTTTCTCATATAATTTTCCAAAATAATATGCATTTCCTGCCAGCTGCACATCCAGTGCTCCTGCCATGGCAGCTTCTGTCTGTGCTGAATTCGGGCTTGCATGATTTTTGCTGTCCCTTTTAAAGATCCTTGAAGCATTTCTGCTGTCAAGTCCGATCACAAATGCCCCTGCAACCATTAAGGCTCCTGAAATCCTGGACGGAAGATAGTTCGCAGCATCATCCAGTTTCGCCGCACATCTTCCAAAATACAGATATTTATCATTCTTGTATCCCAGCATGGAATCCATCGTATTGATTCCCTTATACAGGAACATTAATGGTGCACCGCCGATTGCCATATAGATCATCGGAGCAATGACGCCATCAGATGTATTTTCTGCTACTGTCTCTACTGCTGCTTTCGTTACACCTTTTTCGGTCAGCTCTGCCGTATCACGTCCGACGATCATAGAGACTGCATGACGTGCATCTTCAATGCTTCCTTTTTTGAGGGCATCATAAACCTTCATACTCTCATCACGGAGTGATCTTGTAGCAAGAAGCTGGTAGCACCAGAAAGTCTCCAGTATCACTCCAAGCCACGGAAGGTGTATGTACAGAAAATATAAGATAAATGCCGGAATGAGCAGAGATATTGCACAGATCAGAACTACTTCAACAAGTCCTCCTGCCAGTTCTCCCTTTTCTGTTTTCGGAAACAGTTTCCGGATTCCTTTTTCAAAAATGGAGATCAGTTTCCCGATCAGGCACACCGGATGGTACAGCCATCTGGGATCTCCAAATATCAGATCTAAGATAAACCCTGCTGCCAGGGCAATTGTATGGTATGCGTATATCAACTCTGTCACTCTCCCCGTCTGCTGTGGTATTTTATGCATTCCTTAAGAAAAGCCTCTGCGACTTTTGGATTTCCGTAGTAATACAGATGCGGAAATCCTGCAAGCATGGTCTCTGTACCATGAATGCACTCCCAGACTCTTTTACTCTCCGGTTTTGCCGCATGAAATGCCTCTCCGCAGTTTTCAGAATCAAAATAATGGAATTCATGAGCCGGAATCTCTCCAAGCGAATCAGATTCCAGTACGGATTGATTCTGTGTTAATGTCACATAGCCAAAGCGATTCAGCCGCGGTGTTCGATATGCCCGCCCCGGAATCACACCTGCCATGTGATAAAAATTTTCATCCATTGCTTCCATCTCTTCATGAAGATACATAAAGCCTCCACATTCTGCCATACACGGCATACCACCTGTGACTGCTTTTTGTATTTCTTCCCGCATGGATATATTTCTTTCCAGTTCTTTTCCGTTTAATTCCGGATAACCGCCATATAAAAGCAGTCCATCCAGATCAGCAGGAAGCTCTGCATCTCTGATTGGAGAAAACCGTACCAGTTCTGCTCCCATCTTTCTTAAAAGTCTGAAATTATCTTCATAGAAGAAACAGAATGCCTCATCATCTGCCATGCCGATTCGAAGTGGATGGTCCAGGCAGAACTCTATTTCAGGTTCCTTCGCTGTTATCTCCGGTGCACCGTTGGCAAGCTGAATGATTGCATCAATATCCAGAGTCTTCTCCAGTACTTCTGCCAGTCGCTGAAGATTCTGCTTTAATTCCGGAATCTCATCTGGAAGCACAAGTCCAAGATGTCTGCTCTCGATCACACAGTCCTCAACTTTCGGAACATAACCAAGTACCTTTATATCCAGCTCCTTCTCCAGGAGTTCTTTTATTCTCGGATATAACATCGGAGACATCTGGTTAAAGATCACTCCCTGAATATGACTGTCTTTACGGTACTCCATAAACCCTTTTACATAAGCGGCAAGTGAAACGCTCATTCCTCTGCTGTTTACGATCAGAATTACAGGTGTATCGGTAACCGATGCCAGATCATAAGCACTCGCCTTCGTCGTCGTCCCTGCAACACCGTCATAAAATCCCATGACGCCTTCCATCACAGAAATCTCACAGTCCGCCGCATTCTCACACAACAGATATTTTGTAGTCTCACTGCCCGTAAAAAAGGTATCCAGATTTCGTGACTTTGCTCCTATGACACGACTGTGGAACATCGGATCAATATAATCCGGTCCACATTTAAAAGAAGCTGTTTTTATCCCACGATTTACCAGTGCCTGCAGAAGTCCACAGGTAATCAGCGTCTTCCCGCTTCCACTGGCTCCCGCAGCCAGAAGAATTCTTGGTATCTTCATTCGCAGTTCTCCTTCTCATGTGCCTGTATGGTAATGATATAGATCGGATTTTCACCCATCATCATATGATATCTGCCGATTTCTTTAGATCTGGCAACGCCAAGCTGCACAACTTCGCTCTCCCAGTTCCATTCTGCATGCGCTGTCTGCATCTCCTTTATACAGGAAAGTGCCTCCCCGACAGTTTCCAGTGTGATGCAGTTTATGACCATTCGCACCTGCGGATTTTTCTCAAGGAGAAGTTCCACGATCTCTTTCATATTTCCCGAAGATCCACCGATAAAAGCATGTGTAGGTGCAGGAAGTTCTTCCATTGCCTCAGGAGCAGTTCCTGGTACGATCGTCATATGATCCAGTGCAAATTTCTTCTTATTTTCTTCCAGAAGTGCAAGCGCATCTTCTTTCTTTTCGATAGAATAAACCTCACCCTGGCTGGCACGAAGCGCCATTTCCACAGATACAGACCCGGTTCCTGCCCCGATGTCATAACAGATGGAATCCTCGTTAAGGCAAAGCTTTGCAAGAGAAATCGTTCTCACCTCGGTCTTGGTCATTGGTGCTTTCCCACGGATAAATGCATCGTCCATAAGTCCGTGTGTAACCGGTGCTGCTTTTGCATCCGGATTCCATGCACAGACCACACTTAATGCATCCCCCTCATAATCGGTCAGATCTTTCGCCTGTTTTACAAAAATCTTTTCTGATTCATAAGACAGATTTTCACCGATGTAAAGCTGCACCTCTCCCATTCCGTAATCAGTCAGTTTCTTTGCCAGTTTTGCAGCTCCGTCTGATGTACCGAGAATTGCAAAAACTTTTTGATTTGTCCGGATCAGGGATACCAGATTGCAGGCTCGTCCATGTGCACTGACAATTTTTGCATCATCCCAGGAAAACCTGATTCTGGACATAAAATAGACTACAGATGAGATACCACAAATCACTTCTGCCTTTCCATCCAGTGCTTTCAAAAGTCCTTTTGCACCACTGTAAAATCCCACATCACCGGATAATGCGATCACAATTCTTGCATATTCCGGATGAGTTTTAATGTAATCTGCAATCTCAGAGCTTCTGTATTCATAAAAGACATCCTGATCCGGAAGTGCCACTGCATCCGCCATTCTTCTGGCTCCAATGATCAGATCCGCATTCTGTACTGCGCTTTTACCCTGAACAGTCAATGTCTCTTCACTTCCCATACCAATTCCAAGAAGCGTTACATGCTGTTCCGGATGAAACTGAAACTTCTCTGCCAGCATGTGTTTACATTCTTTTACAGAATAACCTTCTTCTTTTAACGGCCGCCCGATGATCACCGGAATGACATCACATTCTATGGCCGCATTGATCTTTTCTTCAAAACCGCCAGCTTTTCCGGAATCTTTTGTTACCAGGTAACGGCAATCATATTGACGAAGCATCACCGCATTCAGTTCTTTCGAAAAAGGTCCCTGCATGGCGATCAGATTCCTGCCCTCAAATCCAAGAGACCTGCAGGCTTCGATCACGTTCTGAATAGAAAGGACTCTTGCAAACAGTCTTTTCTGATAATCCGGAATTTCCGTATAAGCAGAAAGCTCCTTGCTTCCGGTCGTAAGCAGGACATTTCCTGTCGTATGTTTCAGATAAGCAACTGCCTCTTTCGTATTTTCCACATAAACAGCTTCTTTATGAGCGCTGGCCTCACGAAGGACCCTCACATAAGAAATG
>CAVBPN010000211.1:6328-20754 GCA_963597235.1 bacterium | reverse complement strand
CATTTATTTTTATTAAAGAATAGAATCGATCATTCTCTGATCCGGATGAGCAATTACTGAAGAATCCAGGTACATTCCCTTGGATGCAACGAGCTGTTTTGCTTTTTCAATGGAAGCTTCTACTGCAGAAACTTCTCCGGTAAGAAGCATGTAGGATTTTCCACACATACCTTTTGCAATACGTAATTCGATAACGTCTACGATTGCTGTTTTTGCTGCCTGGTCAGCTGCTTCGATGATAGAAGCTGCATCATATGTCTCAAGGATTCCCAGAGCGCTGATTCCCTCAACCTGTGTTGTTCCATACATAGCCGGGAAGAGAGACTCATGAGGATTACCAAGTACAAAACTGTCGATGCATTTGTCCTCATAAGTAGTTACTGCAGCGTCAACAGCTGCTTTTACTGCACTTAAATCGCCTGTGATAATTGCAATATATTTTCCCGGACATACGGTCTGTGCCTCGACGATCTCTACTTCAGATGTCTTAACCATGGCATCAGCTGCTGTGATACCTGTGGCAGTAGTTTTAAATTCAATCATTCCGATTGCTTTACTCATTTTCTGCACGTCCTTTCTACTTTGCTGCAATTATGATGTGGCGGTCTGTTACTTCAGTTACTTTACCAGAGATACTTGCGTGGATGCTGACGCTTAATCCGTCTGCATGCTGTGCGATCATCTGTCCCTTTGTTACCATGTCGCCTGTTTTCACAATTGCCTGTGCCGGTGCGCCGATATGCTGGCTTAAAAGGATCTTAACCTTAGATACCGGAACTACGTCCTCATCCATCGGTGCGTCCTTATCATATTTTGTCAGTCCAAGGCGAGCCATCAGACGTTCTTCCGGAACCTTACGATATTCACGTGAAGGCTGTACCGGTACCGGCTGTACTCCCTGAGGAGGTCTGATACCTGCTTTACGAAGTCCGCCCTTCATGTCTGCAAGAAGTGTTCTTGGTGCCAGACTCTGCGGGCAGGCATACATCTCACATACACCGCAGGAACTGCAGAATGAAGCGTTGATGTATGGATTTACATCTCTGAAGTCTCCGGCAGATGCTGCTCTCATGAAGCGGGCCGGGTCGATCGGATGTCCCAGGTTATGTCTCGGACAAAGGTCCGTACAGGTATTACACTGGCAGCAGATAGATGCTGCACGTTTTAAATCGATTGCTGAAGTTCTCTGTTTCTTCATAACGATCTGATGATCTCTCGGAAGAACAAGAACTGCGTTTGTTGTTTTGGTCACCGGATCTGATCCGCTGCCGATGCGTCCCATCATCGGGCCGCCTACAAAGTAAACAGGATCTTTGGTTGTTACATTACCGGCCTGTGCTACTACTTCATCTAAGGTACATCCAAGTGGTACTTTTACTGTAACCGGATGTTCTACTTCTGCTACGACTGATACGTATTTTTCTGTAACCGGCTTCTGGGATTCCATTGCCTGGTATACATTGTAGATGGTCTCTACGTTAAATACGATGACGCCCTGCTCAATCGGCAGTCCGCCAGGTCTGCAGACACGTCCGGTAGCTTCATAGATCAGCACAACTTCATCACCCATCGGATATACTTCATCAAGAAGATGAAGTTTCAGACCAGGGAATTCTTCAATGTGCTGCTGCAGTGCCTTGATCGTCTGTACATAAGATCTCTTGATTCCGATGATCGCCTGTGAAGCACCAACGGTCTCCATAACTGTATGGAAGGTTTTCATGATATCATATGCATGCTTCTCAAGTAACTGTCTGTGAAGTTTCAGCAATGGCTCACACTCGGCACAGTTCATAAGAATTGTGTCCGCCTTGTCTGTAAGCTTGGCATATGACGGGAATCCGGCACCACCCGCACCTACAACACCATTGTCCTGCATAATTTTCTGTAAATCTTTGATTTCCATGGCGTTACTCCAATCCTGCACCATCATCGACGATTCCGACTATTGCCGCATCGATCGGTGCTGTTTCTTCGCCGCAGCCAATTCTCGCTGCGCTTCCTTGTGCCACTAACACATATTCCCCGATACCTGCGCCGATGATATCGATCGCTACGATCTGGGATAAGTCAGTTTTCATATGATGCACCGGCTCCACGATCATGAATTTCTGTCCTATTAACTTTTCGCTTTTACGAGTAGAAACGATACTTCCAACTACTTTACCTACTATCATGTGTGTGCCTCCGCATTATTATTGCCATAACCCCTCTATGCCGGTGGTGAATACACCACCGGCTGATTCAGAGGAATTATTTTATGATTGTAACTGTATTGCCTGTGGCAATCTTTGCTGCATTCGCTTCATCTGTATCAATATGCATTTCCAGTGTAAAGCTGTCGTCTACACGAATTGCAACATGATTAAAGATTGTTCCGCGCTCATTATCTGCTTTAACAGAAACGATATCGCCGTTCTTCACGCCGGCTGCCTGAGCATCCTTCGGAGACATGTGGATGTGACGCATAGCCACAATACATCCCTCTTTCAGATAGATGGCACCCTTCGGTCCAACGATTGCGATCGGTGCGCTTCCCGCAATATCTCCGGACATACGTACCGGAACGTTCATTCCAAGTTTGATGGCATCAGTTGCAGATACCTCAACCTGTGTTGCACTTCTGACCGGTCCGAGAACACGAACTTTTTCGATCGCACGAAGCTTCAGACCTACGATCGTAACAGTTTCGTTAGATGCGAACTGTCCGCCCATCAGATCTTTTTTCTTTGTGAGCTGATATCCAGGTCCGAATAATGCTTCTACGTGCTCCTGTGTCAGGTGAACATGTCTTGCGGAAACTCCGATTGGAACCATGAAGCCATTGCCTTTGTCTTCTGACTGATTGATGGCATCAATTACCATCTTTGTGATCAGTTCGATATTCTTTGATTCCAAGATTACACCTGCTTTCTTCCGTTATCGGGAAATTTAATTATTTCAGTACCGGAAGAATTTTTTCTACGTCTGTGTGTGGTCTCGGGATTACGTGTGTAGCAACGAGTTCTCCAAGTCTGGATGCTGCTGCGCTTCCGCTTTCTACTGCAGATTTAACAGCTCCGACATCTCCACGAACCATAACTGTTACCAGTCCGGATCCGATTTTTTCTGTTCCAACGAGTGCTACATTAGCTGCTTTGCACATCTGGTCAGCTGCTTCGATTGCTGCTGTAAGTCCTCTTGTTTCTACCATTCCTAAAGCTTCCTGTGTCATGATTGTTTCCTCCTTGTGGATAAATGAAAAATTGAATTATTTATTTTCTTTTTTTATTTCGTCAGGTTTTTTCTTCCAACGGCTTGCACTTAACTCTACGAGCTTAACAATTTCCTCGTGTGGTCGTGCGATTACTGCATAACTCGCCGGTTTCTTAATTGCGCCTGCCACAGCGGCCTCGACTGCTTCGTTTACCGCTGATACATCGCCTTCAACAATAAGAGTTACCAGTCGTCCGCCCAGCTTACGTTCCCATGACGCCAGCTCAACGTCTGCAGTTTTACACATGATATCGAGCGCATTGATCGCGGCTACGACACCTGTGATCTCAATAAAACCATATGCTTTACTCATGAGCGAACTCCTTCAGATAAGATATGTAAACTTATCAGATCTTTGGAAGAATTTTTTCTACGTCGTTGTGTGGTCTCGGAATTACATGTGTTGCAACCAGCTCACCAAGTCTGGATGCTGCTGCGCTTCCGCTTTCTACTGCAGCTTTAACTGCTCCGACATCTCCACGAACCATAACTGTTACCAGTCCGGATCCGATTTTCTCTGTTCCTACCAGTGCTACTTCTGCTGCTTTTGTCATTGCATCTGCTGCTTCGATTGCTGCTGTCAGTCCTCTGGTCTCAACCATTCCTAAAGCTTCCTGTGCCATTGTTTCTTCCTCCTGAATCATTGTTCGTTAATTATTCCAATTTCATGCCAGGGATATCAGCTGTCAGCTTTTATCCAGGGCGCTGATTTTCAGCATCTTTACCGTATCCTCTGTCGGATTCGGTATTACGTAGTGCTGCACTACACCAGTTCTCCGGTTTGCTTCTGCCATTCCTGCTTCCACAGCGGCGGTCACGTCTTCGACGCTTCCGCGGAATTTGATGCATACCAGAAGCGGTACTGGCAGGCTGTCAGCATTTGCAGGTTTGTTCTTATCGAATACCTCCAGGCGGACATTTGCTGCCTTGCATCCTGCATCTGCCGCTACGAAGGCTGTTGCCAGCCCAAATACTTCCAAAATTCCTACAGCTTCTGCCATTTTGCTTCTCCTTTATTTCCGGAATTATTTATTTACGATTGCGATCTTAAGTCCTGTCATTGCCAGGTTTGTCTCAAGAGCTTCGTTGATCTGCTCAAGCGGGAATTTGTGTGTGATCAGATCAGACATCGGCAGTCCGATTGCTTTTGCTCTCTTAAGGAAATCAAATGTTGTAGCGTAGTCTCTGAGGTTGTATACCCAGGAACCAACCAGGTTGATTTCTTTTGAGCAAAGGTCGAAGTGCGGGTTGATCGTAGCATCTCCACCATTGATGAAGAAACCAAGTTCGCAAAGTCCACCGCCGTTGCGGATGAATTTGTAGATGTTTGCATGTGCGTGCGGGTTACCTGTGCACTGGAATGCAAAATCTGCAAGATGTCCGTCCTGAGCGGCTTTAACAGCTTCTGTAAGAGCTTCGATGCCTTTGAACTGTGTAAAATCTACAGTTGTGTTAGCGCCCATCTTCTTAGCGAATTCAAGCCGCTGAGCGTTTCCGTCTACTGCGCAGATGTTCTGAACACCCATGGTGTGAAGAACTGCGATACAGATCAGACCGATCGGTCCGCATCCCTGTACAACAACTCTGCTGTTGAATTTCAGGATACCTGTTGTTTTTGCTCTTTCAACTGCATGTACAAGTACTGCACATGGCTCGATGAGGATACGGGAATCCAGATCCAGATCACTTACGTTGAAGAATGTGGAACCGAAGTTTCCGCCTCTGATGAAGATATAATCAGAGAACCATCCGTTGAATTTTACATCATCGTCCGGAAGAAGTCCATATACATCTGCTCCACCAACATTTTTCTTGTTGAGGTCGAACATTGTGATTTCCGGATCATCTTTGAAGATCATACATGTAACAACTTTATCACCGATCTTAACCGGTTTTCCAGCTGTATCAACTTTAACGTTTTTACCCATGGCAACGATCTCACCGGTTCCTTCGTGTCCGAGAACAACCGGGATAAGTCCGAATGGGTCATTTTTGTATTCGTGAGCGTCTGTACCACAAACACCACAGCCTTCTACTTTAACAAGGATATCGTCGTCTCCTACTTCCGGAAGCGGGTATTCCTGCAGTTCGAAGTGTTTCTTTTCTGTCATCATTGCAACTCTTGCAGTTTTCGGGATAACCGGGCCTGCTGTCGGAGCTGCAGGTGCTGCTGTTGTTGCTGCTGCTGCAGGTGCTGTTCCGGTCATTCCGGAAAGGACCTGTTTAACGATTTCTTCAATATTTACATTGTTCATATCCATTTTTATATTTCCTCCTGATTAGCGAATGCAAAGGCTGTCGGACATTACGCAGCGACGTCTCTTCGTAAAGGTGCTCGCACTTGTAAGTCCTTCACCTGTACGGCTTGCGATAGTGAATGTACAGTATCCTTCTCCACCGAATCCAAGTGCGGAATAGGACGGGCCATTCTTAACAAGGATTGCAGTATCGATTGCTTTCGCATATTTGGTGATGTTATCAACATTCTTGGAATGGATGTGTGCTGAATGACGGTTGCCATGTTCAAGCCATACAGCCTGTTCTACAGCATCATCAAAATCTTTTGCTCTTACGATTCCAAGGATTGGCATCATAAGTTCTGTTGTGATAAGCGGATGTTCCTTCGGTCCTTCGAAGATGATGCAGCGGATATTTGCCGGTGCGTTTACTCCGATCATGGAAAGAAGTGTTCTTGCATCACGACCTACACATTTACGGTTCAGTTTACCGCCTGCCAGAACAACTTCTGTTAATTTATCCTGTTCTTCTTTTGAAGCCAGGTAGCAGTCATTCTCTGTCAGCATGTAGTGCATCAGTTCATCTACTACAGGAGATACAGCTACAACTTCTTTCTCTGCGATGCAAGGAAGGTTATTGTCGAATGTACATCCGTTTACGATGTCCTGTGCTGCTTTGCGGATATCTGCAGTCTCGTCAACTACTGCCGGCGGGTTACCAGCTCCGGCGCCGATTCCTCTCTTGCCAGAAGAAAGAACTGCTGTAACAACGCCAGGACCGCCTGTTGCTGCGATCAGCGGAATATCTTTATGTTTCATCATAATGTTGCTTGTTTCAAGAGTAGGTTTCTCTACTGTTACTGCAATGTTATCCGGTCCGCCTGCTTCGAGGGAAGCTTCGTTCAACAGATTGACTGCAAAGATAGAGGTCTTGACTGCTGCCGGATGCGGGTTAAATACTACTGTATTTCCGCCTGCCAGCATGCCAATTGTATTGCAGAGTACTGTTTCGCTCGGGTTGGTACATGGTGTGATCGCACCAATCACGCCAAATGGTCCCATCTCGATCAGAGTCAGTCCTCTGTCTCCTGACCATGCAGTTGTTGTGATGTCTTCTGTACCAGGTGTCTTGTCTGCTACCAGATGATGTTTCAGGATCTTGTCTCCTACGTTGCCCATTCCTGTCTCATCAACGCCCATACGAGCCATAACTTCTGCATTTTCTTTGATTTTCTTACGAATGCAGGTGATAATTTTTTCTCTCTGATCCATGGACATTTTCTTAACGATCAGTTCAGACTTCTTAGCAGCCTCAATTGCATCGTTCATTTCTTTGAAAACGCCATGTTTTCCTGTCGGAGCATCTGCAATCTGCATTTTTGCCATTACTTCCTGTACAATATCCTGTACCATGCTCTCACTGATTGGCATGAGATTGTCCTCCTTTAATGTCTGCCGATTATCTAAGTTCAGATATCTTATTTCATTCCAAGCTGTGCCATAACCTGTTTTGTGATGTTTGCAACAAGTTCAGCGTCAGCGTTAGCTGTTGTAGCTGCAGGAGCTGCTGCCGGAGCATCACTTCCTACGAAATCATACTGATATCCCGGGAACTGTTTGTAATCTTCGTTATGGCAAGCGCCGCCACAGTTATGACAGTTAACACCATCTTTGTTCTGGCAGAGGTTTGCAGGATGTTTTCCTGGCATACCGAATTTACGACGGATCTCGTACAGTTTTTTGATGTTTTCTTTATCGAATTCCTTCGGGCCACCGAGCAGTTTGCTCTGATACAGCAGCTGTGCATAGAATTCTACAGATTCCATCTTCATGTATGCAGCGTTCAGGTCTGTGCTCCATGTAAGAGCTCCGTGGTTCTCAAGAAGAACTGCATCGAAGTATGGAAGATATTTTTCAAGATTATCCGGAATTTCCATTGTGGAAGGTGTGCCGTACTCAGCGATCGGAACGCATCCAAGAGCGATAACTGCTTCTGGCATGATCGGCTGTGTAAGCGGGATACCAGCGATAGCGAAGGATGTAGCATAAATTGGATGAGCATGTACTACAGATCCTACGTCTGGTCTCTTCTGATATACTCTCATATGCATTTTGATCTCAGAAGATGGTTTGAATCCCGGGTTAGCCTGGATTACGTTACCCTGAGCATCTACTTTACAGATGAACTCCGGTGTCATAAATCCCTTGGATACACCTGTTGGTGTGCAGAGGAATTCGTTGTCATTCAGTTTTACGGAAATGTTACCGTCGTTTGCTGCAACCATGTTACGGTTGTAGATACGTCTTCCGATGTCACAGATCTGTTTTTTGATTTCAAATTCGTTTACCATGCTTATTTTCCTCCTAAAGCAACTTGGTTTTGCAACTGTTCTTCTGCCTGCAAAGAGGCATTCGGACAGCCGCATGGGTTTTATTTTATTTCTAAGGAGATTTTACTCCTTATATACTAGATTGTCAAGAATTTATCGTTGTTTTATGTTGTTTTTATCACAACAAAAATGTTGTTTTTGTTGTTTTCTTCTTTATCCGCCAATCTGAACGCGTAAAGAACTTACTGATTCTGCGGCTTTTTTCAATGTCTGCATATGTTCATTCGTCGGCGGCAGAATTCCTTCCATTAAATATGGTCTTCCAAGTCCGGTGTATTTATCCTGACCAAGTCTGTGATACGGAAGAAGATGGAGCTGTTCCACTCCCGGAAGAGTATCCGCAAAGGATGCGATTCCCTGAATCTCTTCAACGGTATCATTAAATGTCGGGATGACCGGAACACGGATGATCAGTTTACATTTACCGGAGAGTGCAACCTTACGGGCATTCTCCATCATGAGATCATTCGGCCGTCCGGTAAATTCTTTATGTTTTGCCGGATTGGTGTGTTTGATATCCATCAGATACAGATCCAGATAAGGCAGGATCGTCTCGATCGTCTCAAACGGAGCACAGGCCATGCTCTCAAGAGCGGTATTGATTCCATGCTCTTTTGCAGCCCGGAGAAGATCTCTGGCAAATTCCGGCTGGCAGAGACTCTCGCCTCCGGAAAGGGTAAGTCCCCCTCCGGAACGCCAGTAGTACGGACGATCCTCTTCTACAACATTGATCATCTCTTCTACAGTAACGTCTCTTCCGATCACCTTATCTTCGCCAAGGACTTTCATCGTCTGGATCTTATATTCCTGGGATTCCGGATTACAGCACCATCTGCATCTGAGTACGCAGCCTTTCAGGAATACGATCGTCCGGATTCCCGGTCCGTCGTGGATCGAATATCTCTGGATATCAAAAATACGGCCTTTTGTCTGTAAATAGTCCATAATTTTTTTCCTTTTAGAAGCCCTGCTCAGTACGTCTGATAATATCATCCTGAAGGGATTTTGACAGTGTTGTGAACAGTGCGCTGTATCCTGCAACACGAACAACCAGGTGAGCATATTTCTCCGGATGTTTCTGTGCATCGATCAGTGTCTCTCTGTCAACAACGTTGAACTGCATATGCATACCTTTCTGATCAAAGAAGGTACGGATCAGTGCAACAAATTTCTCCAGTCCTTCTCTTCCTGCCAGTGCTGACGGATGGAATTTCTGGTTAAACAGCGTTCCGTTGGATACAATGAAGTGATCCAGTCTGGAAACAGATGTTGCAGCTGCAGTCGGTCCCTTTACATCTTTACCTGCGGACGGGGAAACGCCATCTGCAACCGGTGTATGTGCATAACGTCCATCCGGTGTTGCTCCTGTCTGTCCGCCGAGCGGTACGTTCGCGGATACCGGATAAAGGCCTGCCTGATAATGTCCTCCACGCGGGTTCTGGTATTTTTCCAGCGGGCGGGAATATGTATAGGCAACGTCTCTTGCAAAATAGTCCACATCATCGATTGCATTTCCGTATTTCGGAACTTCATCAATCATATGATGGATCTCTGTAAATCTCTGAACCTGTTCTTCGGTAGGTTTCAGTCTCATAACTGTCTGAAGGACTGCTTTTGCGGTATCGGTGTTGATTGCCATACCTGCATCCTGCATTCCTTTCAGGATCATTTCTGTCATATCAGAAACGGACTGCTGGTCAAGTCCCTTATCATAGTTCCATGCCAGAGCCTGTTTATACTCTTCCATGGAAACCTTCTTATCTTCATAGACAAGTTTACGGATCGCATACAGAGAATCTGCCATGTTTGCGATACCGAATCCCTGCGGACCTGTGAAGTTATAGATTGCTCCACCTTCCTGTACGGAAAGTCCTCTGCTGATACAGTCATCTACCATGCAGGATTCATATGGAAGCGGAACTCTCTCTGCATGAGCCACATCGATGGCATTGTCTGCATTGACCATAAGGGAAATACAGTATTCCATCTGTTTCTTATATGCATTAAAGAATTCTTCGAAGGTTGTCATATTTGTGACATCGCCGGTCTGGATTCCGACCAGTTCGCCTTTATCCATACCATTAGAAAATACAAGTTCCAGCGGGCGGCACATATTAAAGAATGCAGCGTCATGCCATCCGTCTGTCTTACCGGCTTTCTGCGGTTCTACGCACCCGATGATGTTGTATTCTCTGGCATCTTCAAGAGTAAGACCTCTGTTCTGCAGTGCCGGGATAATAACTTCATCATTATAATAAGCAGGAAGTCCGATACCTGTTCTGGTAAGCTCAGCTGCCTTGATCAGCAGTTCATGAGGGGAACCGTTCCATACACGGATGGAAAGAGACGGCATCGGGAGGTGTACATGCATGGATGCAAGGATACACATTACGGAAAGGTCGTTCGTCACATCGTTTCCGTATTTATCCTGTCCGCCAACGATCAGGTTCTGGAAAAGGCTGTATCCTGCAAATCCTTCTGCGGATGCTGCATCACGAACTTTATTCAGGTCATTCAGTTTAACCCAGATGCAGTCGAGAAGTTCCTGTGCGGATTCTCTGGTGATAACACCTTTTTCAATATCAGCCTTATAATAAGAATACATATACTGGTCAAAACGTCCCGGTGAGATAGAATGTCCGCTGGACTCTACCTGAAGGAGCTGCTGTACAAACCAGAAGGACTGGCATGCTTCGTAGAAGCTTGTTGCTCCGTTTGCCGGAACACGGCTGCAGTTCTCGGAAATCTGAAGCAGTTCCTGTTTACGTACAGGATCTGTACATTCTGCCGCCATCTGGGATGCCAGCTCTGCGTAACGCTCCGCATACTCAATAACTGCTTTACAGGAAAGGATTACTGCATTAAGGAAATGGGATTTCTTTGCGTAATTTCCGTCTCCGATCTGGCACTTATCAAGTTCAGCCTGTGCCTTATCGATGATGCCTTTATAACCGATCTCAAGAACTTCTTCATATTTAACGGTTACATGCCCGACACCATTGTAGAAATAGTTTCCTGGTGTAAAAATATTGTGGTCGATTGCTCTGATTGCTTCCGGGGACATATAAGATGTAGCAAGTTCACTGGATGTCTTACCTTTCCAGTATTTATGTACTTCTCTTAATTCCTGTTTTGTCTCTTCGGCAATGTAAAATGGATCCGCGGTCCTTGTTGCAACTGTATCCAGTTCATCCTCCAGCCACTGGTAGGAAAATTCCGGGAAAGTCTGACATCCTCTCGGTGCGATCGTACTGCTTCCGACGATCAGCTCATTATCACGAATAATGATCGGGATATTACGGAGAATATGAGCAAAAGCTTCCGCACGTCTTGTGATCATCGGCTGTCCTTCGGTAGCTTTGTATGATTCGGTGATCAGTTTTGCTCTGGCAGATTCGATAACTGGCATGTTCGCATAAAGCGCTTCGATCAGTTTCGGAATTCTGGATGACTTTGGAACATCTGTGGTATTAAACATCTCCACACTTCTCCTTTCTTATGGTGTCTCAGACGCCATATGTCATATGTATCACAGGTCGCTGGGACGCCACGATTCATATAGAATCATTATAACTTACGCGCCTTTATATGTCAACGAAATCCAACATTATTTTACGGATTTTAATGCGGTTTTTGTTGTGGTTTTTGTTTGTTTTGTGTTGGTTTTTATTTGGAATGTGATTTTTGAGTTGACTTTTGATGTTTTGACTGCCATACTGGATTTAATAAGATTTTTATCTGAATCCAGGGAGGGATCAATATGTATCTTTCTGATATACATACACACTCTATCGCGAGTGGTCACGGAACGGTCTGTACGATTTCCGACATGGCAAAAGCTGCCTCCAAAAAGGGATTAAAGCTGCTCGGAATCACGGATCATGGTCCGGGGACGCTTGCCGCAGGGACTTCTTCTTATTTCAGGAGTCTGACTTACGCGCCTAAGAAGAGGTTTGGAATCGAGCTGCTTTTCGGAGTGGAACTGAATATTCTTGATATCGACGGTCATCTGGACCTGAATGATGAGTTGCTCGGTGAACTGGATTATGCGATTGCGAGTATGCATGCACAGAATTACAGGAGCGGCTCTGTTAAAGAAAACACAAGTGCTTATCTGAATGCAATGAGGCATCCGTGTGTAAAGGTTCTTGGACATTGTGATAATCCGGCTTTTCCGGTAGATTATGAGACTCTGGCTTTTGGAGCAAAAGAAAACGGTGTTATTTTTGAAATTAATGAGGCTTCGCTTGCGCCGTATGGATATCGCGGGGATACACGGACGAATAACCGGGAGATTCTGAAGTATTGTATGAAGTATGAGATTCCGATCGTGCTGTCAAGTGACAGTCATGGGGCTGAACATATCGGGGATTTTACGTATGCGGCAGAGTTTGTACATGAGATGATGTTTCCCGAGACGATGATACTAAATAATAATATTCCGCGGTTGAAGATGATACTGAGCGAGAGATAAATAAATAAATAATAGTATATAACAAAAAAGAAACAACCTCTTGATTTATTATCACGAAAAAGTTAACAGCTGTCCAACCAGACTGACACGCTGCATTTTCTAATTTTTCTCATGCGCTTATGGATGACTGCTTTTGCAAACTCGCACCTGACGGTGCTCAGACAGAGCAACGCAGCCATCGCTAGCATGATCAAAATTAACGAAAATTTGCTGGGTCAGCTTGTTCGGACAGCTATTTCTTTTTCTGTGTATAGACAATTTTTATTTTAGCCGGCTATTTCTTTTTGTTATGAATTGATTATATGTAGTTTTGTTGTTCTCGTATTTTTTTCATCAGTTCCGCCAGCTCGCTGTATTTCCCGGTTACGTAACCGTAGTTCTGTGCCTTATGTGGCAGCTGACAGTTCGTGCAGTCCTTAATCCCTGTTTCTGTCATTCTGAAATTCCCGCCGCACTTATCTCCCAGTGCATACAGCGGGCAATAGCAGAACAGACAGTTAAAATTCTCCGGATCTGCCCCTGCATGACATGGAAAATATTCACATTCTTTGTTACTGAAAAAAGCATAATGCTTCCCTTCCCAATACGGTTTCTCCATTTTCACACCTCACTGTCGTCAACATCCTATTTTACCATTGACATTTTTCATTTCTATGTGATAATATTTCTTTATTAAGAAGCGGTTTTGTACCACTTGACTATTCAGTCTTGAGTGGGTTACTCGCTTCTTTTTTTATGTTCATAATATCATAAAGATACATTCTATCAGCAGATGTCCGATTTATCACAAGGTTTGCTGTATATACGTTATACTCTCCTGTGTTTTTTTCGTTGTCATAAATCGGTATCGCAAATCTTGTTATATAATAATACCATCCATTCTGAGCATCACCACAATGTTTGTCTTTATAATTTGGACGAAATGTTTTTTGTGTTGCTATCTCTATCATTTCTCTGATTCCTTGTGCAGCATTTGCCTTAGCTTTCGCCCGGGCTCCCCTCATTTTCCTGGTATATTTTGAGCTACTGTACTCATCCGGAAATTTATTTCCAATATAAATTTTATCCTTTGTTTCAATTACCTCTATCAGTTCTCCAACATATCTTTGAAGATAAGATTCAACCTTATTCCAATCAATGTTCTGTTTATTGTTGAATATAATATCCGGTAAAATTACCACTTTATTCCCATGATTATCTGTAACAATTTTTAGTTTTTTCATTATACCTCTTTCATATTGTATAATTTGCTTTCTGCATTATTTCTCATTTTCCCACTCACCATGCATTCTGTTAATTGCAAATTATCATTTTTTCCACTATAAGGCAATAAAAAAACATCGTAAAATTCTCTCAGAATCCGACATAAACAACTTTATTATATAAAAAAATCCAGTCACGGCTCTGCCGTACTGGTCGTCTTCGAATCGTATTCAGAGGATTTGCGATACTGCTCCGGGGTAGACAATGAATCCGTTCTAATATGCGGAGGGAACGAATGCATCCGGAGTAGTATCGCCTGCCATTTAATCATACCCTGTAAGGGTCAAATGTCTGTGGCGGCTACCACAAGACATAATGGTATAATTCATACGAACAGGCGAATTCCATAAAAAAATGCCTGCTTCCAATCAGCAGACAACGCTCCGGGATTGCGGATATCCCCAAGTTGGTTGTTACACTTTACACGGAAGTTTAACCTCGCCATACAAAGCAGGTTTCCTGACTTCAGGATCATCACTTCTTTTCCCCTTCTCATACTGTTGTACAATGGGATATCGAAAAGTCGCTCCTCTGTTACAGTGACCGGATCGCTCAGGATTTTCACCTGATTCCCTCTTCTGACCGTTACGCGGATTACAGTCAGCACTTCATATGTTCAATATGGAATTATACTGGCATTATAATAACACGATACCCCTGTGCTGTCAATAACCTGTGCAATATTTGTTAAATTTTTATCTTTCTTTTTTCATAATATATGCAGACAAATGCCACCACCTCTCTCTTGCATTTTTCAGGTTTCTCTCATATACTGAATACAGTCTGTTTCAAGAGACAGGATTTCTC
>CAVBPN010000211.1:0-6318 GCA_963597235.1 bacterium | reverse complement strand
CAGTACCCTCACAGTTACGAGTCAAAATACATTCCAAATTATAGAACAAAACACATTTTATCCAGGAGGTTTCTTATGATACAGGATATTGCACCACATACATATCACAATGAATACAAACCAGTTGCGCCGGACGCTGACAGCATCATTCTCGCATACGAAAACGGAAAAGTTTTTTTCCACAAAAAAGAGGGTGAAAAAATCATCACACTCCCGCGTTTTCGTGAGCTGGAATCCCAGATCTCAAATCTCTACGAAAATTATATCTATCTTTTCTCTATTGATGAGAAACGCTTTTATCTGATCCCGGGACTTGACACCGCTCTGCTTCCCGGTTATGAGTTCTATGAATCAAGGGAGCTTCGTGTCCTCCAGCCGCAGCATCTTGCTTTTGCCGCGATCACCGGATATCAGCTCTGGCTCTGGTACAGAAACCGCCGTTTCTGCGGATGCTGCGGAAAGCCAATGAAACACGACACCAAGGAACGTATGATGTACTGTCCTTCCTGCGGCCGCAAGGAGTATCCGGTGCTTATGCCGGCTGTTATCGTCGGGATCACCAACGGAGACAAGATCATCTGCTCCAAATATGAAGGCAGAAGTTTTAAACAATATGCCCTGATCGCCGGCTTTGCAGAAATCGGTGAAACAATTGAAGAGACTGTACACAGAGAAGTCATGGAAGAGGTCGGACTGAAGGTGAAAAATCTCCGTTATTACAAGAGCCAGCCATGGTCTTTCTCCGGCACCCTGCTCTTTGGATTTTACTGCGATGTGGACGGAGATGATACTCTCACTGTAGATCACGAAGAGCTTTCTACGGCGCAGTGGTTTGAACGTGACAAAATCATCGGTCAGGACAACAACAGCAGCCTTACCAACGAAATGATGATGACCTTCGCTGCCGGAAACGAACCGAAATAAATAACAAATACCGCACATGACCGAAAGCCTCTGGTACAAAAACTCATGTATCAGAGGTTTTATTTTGAAGATTCTGTATAATTTATCATCAATAACATGTATCATATAAATAATCAGTGTATTTTTGTTATGAATTACATATATTTTTATACCCAAACATGCTATTATCTAATCATCAAAGCTGTTCAGTACTAATTACTGTTTCATATTCAATGATTTATTCCTCTACACACATTATCAAAAACGTTTACCAACCCCTGAGCAGCTTTTAGCAGAAAAGAATACTCACAGGAGGTTTTTATTATGAAGGTTGTTGTTGCAGTTGATTCATTTAAAGGAAGCATGACTTCCATGGAAGCCGGACTGGCTGTAAAAGCAGGAATTCTTGCCGCACATAAAGATGCAGAAGTTGTTGTAAAACCACTGGCCGACGGAGGTGAAGGTACAACAGATGCCCTGATCGAAGGATTAAACGGCGAACGCATCGATTTCACTGTCACCGGCCCTTATCATGAACCGGTTCAGACATACTACGGATACCTGAAAGATACAAACACCGCAGTCATGGAAATGGCCACCGCTGCCGGTATCACGATCTCTGAGCGTAAAGATCCTATGGAAGCGACCACCTACGGCGTAGGTGAAATGATCCTCCACGCGATCAATAAGGGCATCCGTAACTTCATCATCGGTATCGGCGGAAGTGCCACAAATGATGGCGGTATCGGGATGCTGAAAGCACTTGGCTTTACTTTCCTCGATGCTAAGGGCGAAGATGTCGGTGAAGGCGGACAGGCACTTGCAAAAATTGCTGCCGTTAATGATTCCGTTAAAAAAGCACTTCTCTCCGAGTGCAATTTCAAGATTGCCTGCGATGTTACAAATCCGCTCTGTGGTTTCCAGGGTGCAACCTATATCTATGGACCGCAGAAAGGTGTTACTTCTGAAATGCTTCCTGTTCTGGACTCAGGCATGGAAAACTACGCAAAACTCACTGCCCAGGTTATCGGTAAAAATAATATGAATGCTTCCGGTGCTGGTGCTGCCGGCGGACTTGGTTTTGCGTTCTTAAGCTACTTAAACGGAAAACTGACTCCTGGCATCCAGCTTATCCTGAATGCCGTTCACCTTGAAGAAGAAATAAAAAATGCAGATGTGGTCGTAACCGGCGAAGGCCGTCTTGATCATCAGACTGCAATGGGAAAGGCTCCTGTCGGCGTTGCAAAACTCGGTAAAAAATACGGTGCAAAAACAGTTGCTTTCGCAGGCAGCGTAACAAAAGAAGCAGTTGCCTGCAACGAAGCCGGTATTGATGCCTTCTTCCCGATCGTACGTGGAATCTCCACTTTGCAGGAAGCCATGGACCCAGATACTGCCAAAGCCAATATGACTGCCTGTGCAGAGCAGGTTTTCCGTCTGTTTTAAGTACAGAAACTGGTATTTTGTCATCTGATTCGCTATAATATGAACAGATTCTATACTCTATCATATTTACAACAGGAGGCAGCGGCATGACACCTTATATCACAAAAGCACTTGCACAGCAGATCGTGAACACTGTCAAAGATCTCTGCGGGCAGAATGTTAATTTCATAGACTGTTCCGGAACTATTTTTGCCAGCACGGATGAAGCCCGTATTGGAACGTTCCATGAGATCGGACAACAGGCTGCACAGAGCGGTTCCGTGATCGAAGTCCGTGAAAATGACCGTTATACCGGCACGCAGGAGGGCGTCAATCTTCCCGTTTACCATAATCACAAAATGATCGCTGTCATCGGAATCTCCGGAAATCCTGATGAAGTGCGAAAATACGCAAAACTCGCCGAACGGATCACCCGCCTTCTGATCCGGGAAAAAGAACTGGATGCCTTTAACCGCAGTGAGGCAGAAAAGAAAAGTTACATCATCCGTGCTCTGATCGAACAGGAAGACATTCACCCGGAATATCTGCGGGAAAATCTTTCAAAATGGAACATCAGCGAGAAAAAGACCTGGCAGCTTCTGCGCTTAAAGCTGAATGAGGCAGAGGCACTCTCCTTTTCTCCTTTCCTGGACAGTGCCATTCAAAAACTGCTTCTGAAACTGGACTGTCAGCTTTTTACTTTTGTATATCCGGATGAATATCTGGCGGTTATGGACTCTGAAGTTTTCCACCGGCAGCGGACGCTTCTGACGGATTTTGCACAGAATCATGCAGATACCCTGTGTATTGCAGTGGGAAACCCTGTACTTATCCACAATCTTTCCGATTCTGCCTTCTCCGCGGAGATTGCACTGAAATCTCTTCCGGCCGGAAAAAATTATGCAGAGGCCGCCGGACTGGATCTGGAACTGATTCTGGCTTCTGTTAATTCGCGCAACAAAAAAGTCTTCCTGGAGAAAACCCTTTCTAAGCTTTCTCTGGAAGACCTTGAACTGCTTCGTATTTACTTTTCCTGTGACATGTCCCTCAAAAAGACCTGCGAAGAAACATTTCTTCATAAGAACACGATCCAGTATCGTCTGAATCAGATTCACAGGAAATGTGGTTATAACCCACGTGAATTTCAGGATGCCGTACGGCTGTATCTGGCATTGAAAATGTAATGAGTACGGTGCTTGTAATTCAGGCACCGTCCCTTTTATTTCAAGCTGTTTTTTTCTTCATTTCTGCCTGTTTCTTAAATGTACGGATTCCCTCAACTACAAGCTCAATTGCAAGAAGTGCCATAGCTGCTGCAAAGAACAGCTGGAACCAGTCGCCCCAGAGGGCCTGTCCTGCTCCAATCATGATGATCTTGCTTTTTACTGTAATGATCAGGCTTGTAAGTGTTGCTGCAAGCATGAATACCATTGGAATATAAAACATTTTATTGTTCTTTCCAGCCTGTCCGAGCCATGCACAGACTGCCATCAGTGCAATACCCGCAAGAAGCTGGTTTGCTGCCCCGAAAAGTCCCCAGATCTGGCTTAAGGACAGACCACCCAGAATACATCCGATTACTACAAGGAAGGTTGTACCAACTACCGGATGTGCCAGTGCCCTACGGAAACCTTTGGCATCTTTCCAGGTCTTTTCGTCTTCTTTCAGGAACATTTCCGAGAAAAGGAAACGGCCGAGACGTGTTCCCGTATCCAGTGAGGTAAGTGCAAATACGGAAACTGCCAGAGTAAGCAGTGCATAGATCGTATTGTATGAGTTTGAACCTTCATCAGAAAACATGGTTGCGATACCAGCGGCAAATGCTGCCGGAGGTCCGCCGAATTCTCCGCCTGTATACTTGTCAAATACCACACCAACAGCGATCAATGCCACAATACCAAGTGCAGATTCGATCAGCATGGAACCATACGCGATCGGCTTTGCATTTTTTTCGTTGTCAAGCTGTTTGGATGATGTTCCTGTTGCGATCAGGCTGTGAAATCCGGAACATGCACCGCAGGCAACTGTGATAAAAAGTGCCGGAAACATCGTTCCAATCGATGTTGACCATCCGGTAAATGCCGGGATATTAAAAGTTGCACGGCCCGTCACACCACATACAAAAATTCCCAGAAGTGCAAGGATCATCATTCCATAAAGCAGGAAGCTTGAAAGATAATCTCGCGGCTGCAGAAGTATCCATACCGGAACCAGTGATGCTACTGCAATATAAATTCCGATAAATACGATCCATTCAATGCGTGTCATGACAAATCCATAATTTAAACCAAGAATTACGATCGCCACGATACCGATGATGCCGCCGATGGTTGCCGGAAGCGTCCCCACTCCAAGGCGGTTTGTGATATATCCGTAAATAACAGCAAGTACGATAAACAAAAGTGAGATCATGGCTGTTGTCTGATTTCCGCTCGGAGATGCTGAAACTCCAAATCCGCTCTCACTCATAAACGTACCTGCAACAACATTAACAAAGGATGCGATAACCAGGATCAGAACCAGCAGTGCAAAGATCGTAAACAGTTTCTGTGCACGGCGTCCCATGGAATCCCTGATGATCTCTCCAACGGATTTTCCGTCGTGACGGATCGATGCAAACAGAGAACCAAAATCCTGAAGTCCTCCGAAGAAAATTCCGCCGATGATGCACCACAGAAATACCGGAACCCATCCGAATACCGCTGCCTGGATCGGTCCGTTGATCGGGCCTGCACCAGCGATCGATGAAAAATGATGTCCCATCAGTACTGCCGGTTTTGCTGCCACGTAATCGACCCCATCTTCCATCTCAACGGCCGGCGTTGCTTTTTTCGGATCGATGCCCCATTGTTTTGCAAGCCATGAACCATAGCCCACATAACCAATCAGGAGCAGTACGAGTGCAACTACGATGATTAATATAGCTGTCATGTTTTTTCTCTCCCCTCTTAAGGATGTTAGTATATTTTGTCCAGGAGTTTCTTCAGCGATCGGCCCTGCCGGTTACAGGTCTTTTTCCCTGAAGAAAGATCCACAACAATCAGATGATAATGACTGAATCCCTGGAGACTCATGCGATAATTTTTGTAATGCTTTAAAGTCCGCACCAGCTTCTCTGTTTCTTCCGGCACGGATGACGCAAGCACGATCAGTGAGATGTCTGTATTTCTGTGGTTTGCATGGGGTTTCACACGAGCGATTCCCTTATCCCATGCCATCTGGTCCAATTTAATCAAATTTGCTCTGTCCAGCTCATCTTCCAGTGCAAAAAACACATATTCGTTGGACTCTGCCTCTCCCAGAGTCGCACCTTTTACCAGAAAATATGCATCACTGTGCGAATGAAAAACTGCTTCTGCCACAAATGGCTCCTCCGGTGTTTCTGTATTTACATCATAATAGGTTCTGTATGAATCCAGGACTTTGTCAAGCAGTTCTTCTTTTGTCATCTTCATTCTCCCTGTCTGATGCTTTTATGAGATTCTTTCTCATTTCTTTATCGACGCATCACTTTAACATTTTAACACATTGCACTTCAAAATACAATGTTATCCCTATAAAGTCAAAAAATCTCCAGCCGCAAATTTCTTTATGACTGGAGATTTCTATTATAATTCACATATTTTTTTCCATATTTCCTCATTGACCGGAATTCCGTTTTCCAGATTTTCCTTACGTCGAAGCAGTGTTCCCTGTCCCGGATAGCGGACAGTACGTCCTTCTTTCACCGGAATGGAATCCTGAATATCTTTCAGTGTCTCATTTAAGATTTCCTGTGCTTTATCCGGATCCTGATTCAGAACCTCCGGGCGGATTGCAATAAATACCTGCGTCAGACCATATTCAGATTCACACTCTTTTCCTACTTTTGTTACGGTCCTTCCAAGAGTGAGTACCCCGCCGATCAGATCCAGAACGATCGAAAGTCCGGAACCCGGGAGTTTGACAGTTGAATAATTAAAAATCACTTTGCAGGCCTTATAAAACCTG
>CAVBPN010000210.1:0-7142 GCA_963597235.1 bacterium | reverse complement strand
ATTGGAAGCATTGCGAATAAGGAGCCGGCCATCAATACCGGATAATTTGTACTAAACTGTCCATTTAGGCTGGAAAGTCCTGCCGATAATGTTGTCGAATTAATATTCGTATTTACGATCAACGGCCACATTAAATCAGTATAAGCAAACACTGCAGTAAACACTGAAAGTGCAGCAAGAGAAGATTTCGTTAATGGAAACAGAACTTTCGTAAATGTCTGCCAGCGATTACATCCATCCAGATATGCCGCTTCTGCTATTTCATCCGGGATTCCCATATAAGCCTGTCTCAGGAAAAATGTTCCGAATGCACTGACAATTCCAGGGAAAACCAATGCAAATACTGTGTCTGTCATTCCCATTTTTGCAATCATCTGATACTGTGGAATGATAAAAATCTGTCCTGGAATCATTTGCTGTACAATAACCAGTGTAAAAAGAAAATTCTTTCCTTTAAAATTCAATTTTGCGAATGCATAACCAGCCATGGAACAAAATACAACTGCACACAATACTCTGATTAAAATCATCAATCCTGTATTCAAGTAGAGATTTTCAAAAGGCAATAAATCCAGAACTTTTGTAAATGAACTAAAATTCCAGTTGGTCGGTAAAAGTGTCGGTGGAACCCGAAGTACTTCTTCATTCGTCTTAAATGCTGTCAGAATCATCCATATAAATGGAAAAATCATTATGATAGATCCCAGGATCAAAGCAACATAAACAAATATATTTGATATTTTCTTGCTTTTCTTCATACTGCGCCTCCTATACCTCGTAATTAACCCATTTCCTTTGTCCGACGAACTGTATTGCTGTTATTATTCCAATCAAGAGTACTGTCCAGATTACAATTGCTGATGCATAACCACGGTTTCCGGAAATAAAAGATTCACGATAGAATAAATAAATCAATGATTGTGATTTGCTCAGTGCAGGATTTCCTTCTCCTACCATCATATACAACAAATCATATACTTTAAGAGATGCCATCAATCTCATAATCAATACAACAAATAATGTCGGTGAAACCATTGGCATGGTAATGTAACGAAACTGCTGGAATTTCGTACAGCCATCCAGACTGGCCGCCTCATAATAGCTTTTTGAGATATTCTGAATTCCTGAGAGCAATAAGACTGCATCATATCCAAGAGCACTCCAGATTGCTACAATTGCCACTGTAAAAATAACTACATTTGGATTTGTCGTCCAATTAATATTTGTATGAAAGATTGTATTGATAATTCCATAGTCTGAGTTAAACATCCACTTCCAAACCATTGCTACCGCAGCCGGAGATACAACCATTGGAAGGAAAAAGATAGCACGGAACATAACCTTACCTTTAATCTTTGAATTCAAAAGAACTGCTATGATCAATGCCAGAAGCACACCACCTGGAACTGTCAGAATACAAAAAAGTATTGTATTCCATGTTGCTCTCCAAAATTCCGGGCTTGAAAACATTTTTATATAGTTTGCAAGTCCTACAAATTTTATTCCGCCAAAGACTTTTTTCGATGAGAAACTTAAAATAATTGTCTCTATAAATGGATACACATTTAATATGATTAATCCAAGAATCGTTGGGGCTATCATCAGATAACCCCATTTATGATCCTGGTCAAACCTTGATTTTTTCTTCATCAGGCTCTACCTCCAAGCTTGTCTATTCTTCTGCAATTGCTTTCGTAACAATATCCTGCATGTTCTGAATTCCATCATCGACTGACATATTTCCTGCATAAATATCAAGTACTGCCTGTTCTACCTTTGGCTCCCATGATGGTCTTGACGGATTGTTCACATATTTCACACTGTAATCAAACATTGGAATAATATTCTCCGGATGAATGTCATATCCATTCGCTGCAAATGTATTCACCCATGTATCTTCCAATCCGTTATATGCCGGAATTGCAACACCTGATTCTCCCTGAATCCTCTGTCCTTCTTCTGATCCAAGGAACTTCAGAAAATCCATTGCGGTATCCTTATTCTTTCCTTCTGCTGCTGTTGCATAAGATACACTGTTAGAAATCACCGCGCGTCCGTCACCACTTTCCGGATTTGGGCATTTAGGCAGAACTGCTACATCCCATTTTCCATTCATATCCGTATAAGTTGAACAAAGATTTGCCAGATCCCAGTTTCCTGCAAAGAACATTGCACCCTGCCCTGAGAAAAACTGCTCTGTTGCACTTGTATTTGCGAACTGTTCCTGTGTCGGACACCAGTCATTATCCTGAAGATTTACATAAAATTTAATTGCATCGCTTGTTGCTTTCTCTGTATATTCTGCTTTTGTTCCATCCTCGTTCAGAATTTCTCCACCATTCTGATATACAAAGTTCCAATATCCAATCTGATCATGAGCATACGCCATATATCCGTATTTTCCTGTCTCCTCATAGATTTTCTCGGAAGCCTCTGTCAGGTTATCCCATGTCCATGTATCATCTGGGTATGCAACACCAGCCTGATCGAAAATCTCTTTATTGTATACTAAAACCACCAGGTCTTTGTCTTTTGGAACTCCATAGATATTTCCGTCACTACCCTCAGCATTTGCGATGGAAATATCGGAGAAATTGCTTGCATCTATAACATCTGAACAATCTGCAAGAATTCCATTGTCTGCATATTTGTACATCTGATTGGAATGCATCCAGAAAATATCTGGCATAGAATTACTTGTTGCAGAAGCTTCCAACTTTGTCCAGTACTCATCCCATCCCGTTGCCTGCACTTCAATTTTCACGTCCGGATGCTCTTCCATATAAGCCTCTGCCAGTTTCTCCATACCTGCTTTCTGACCCGCATCCCAGATCTGAAAAACAAGCTTTCCGTCTCCACTGGATTCATTTCCGCTGGTACCGCATGCTGTTAGTCCCATTGCAAGTACGCCTGCCATTACAAGTGCTACATTTCTTCTCATATTCTTTCTCTCCATGATAACCTCCCATATTTTCTATTTACTTTGATAACTGGCTAAATTATCTTTTCTCTTTACACAAAGTATTATAATATATCTTAATGAGTACTAAAATACATTAATATAGACTGTTTTATATCAATATGTGTATTATTTATTATTTTTTGTTGTTTCTATATCACATTATGATATATAGTAATTACAGAGTCTATTTTTTACTACTAAACAGCAATAGAACGATGAGGAGATTTTTATGTCAGATGCTACACTATTCCATTTTTTCCAGAATCAATATTTTATCGATCTCTGCCTGTATCAATATGGCTATGAACAATGTACACCGCTTTCTTCTTTCGGTCCTTTTATTCGGAATCATTACCTTTTTCATTATGTAATTTCCGGAAGTGGAACATTAGTTGCTACAGATTCCACCGGAACCGATCAGACCTACCATATCCGAAGTGGACAGGGTTTTATGATTTTTCCTGGACAAAACACACATTATTTTGCCGACAAAGACCATCCTTGGGAATATACATGGATTGAATTTGACGGTGTTCGTGTTGAAGAAATCCTGACAAATTGTGGAATCAATATTTTACACCCTATTTATCATGCCTCAGACCGTACTCTTTCTGCCAAGTTAAAAGATAAGATATTGGAGATGACATTTTCTGAAGATCCTGTATCATCTTTTGGAATGATTGCAAAGTTATACGAATGTATGGATTATATGATACGTTCTTCAAAAGACCGAAGACTGATTTCAGGAGAACGCATTTCCGATTCTTACATTAAAGAAGCTGTACATTTCATTGAGCAAAACTTTCATAATGATATTACTGTAGAAGATATTGCTGCTTTTTGCAATATCAGCAGAAGTTATCTCAGCCGTTTGTTAAAGAAACATACCGGCCAGAGCCCACAGCAGCTGTTGCTCAGCTACCGTATGTCCAAAGCAGCACAACTACTGCAGCTGACTGATATGTCCATTCAGGATATCGGAAAAGCAGTTGGTTATCCAAATCAGCTTCACTTTTCAAGGGCTTTTAAGAATACCTATAAAGTATCTCCATCACAATGGAGAAAAGAAGAAGCTGTAAAAAAAGAATAGTCCCGAAAAAAGAAAGACCAAGAGTTTATAATGAACTCAAGGTCTTTCTTTTTTAATTAACTTGCGCAAACACTAACTACATAATCTATTCTAACTCAACAGCCAGCTCTCTGATCCTGTGCTTTGTTTTAGTGTATTATTCAGTTTTGTAAAGATTTATTTGCTTTCTGCATTCTCCCTGATACGGTAATAATCATCCATATCAATGCCTATTTTTACCGTGGCATCTGGTTTTCGATTGCTCAAGAGGCACACCGTCTCAACGGTACTTTCGTTGTCCCAACAAAGTTCCTGTGTCTCCCTGTCTCCGAAATATACCGGAAAACGGAACTTTATGTGCTTCAGAAATCTGCCATCTGGCTGCTCCTGCTCGTAAATGTCCACCTGTTCTACAAAGCTGTTAAGAAATTCTTTCTTCTCCAGATCGGTGAACTTATCATATAGTTTATCAAAATATAAAAGAAATTGATAGACGTTTTCTTCTGATATTTCTTTTCATAAAATTTATCCATGATATCCAGACTGTCCATCTGCTGTCCAAGTCTTGCTTTCGCTCCGGTCAGTTGCCGATGCTGTTTTTCCAGTCTTTCAATCTCTTTTTCTATTTCTTCTGTATCTATTCTTGAACCAATTTTATTCAGAATTGCTTCTTCAAATTTAGGATTCTGTACCAGCTTTCGAATAACTTCTTCTACTGCATTATTAATCTTATCCTCGCTCCATTGTTTACGATATCCACATTTATGACCATCTACCAGACGACGGTGTTTGCAGGCATAATAGAAATAATCCTTATATAAGGTTCCATCTTTCTTTTTCTTCCGATTCACGTTTCCATACATACCGCTTCCACATAACGGGCATCTTAATATTCCAGATAAGATATGCTCATGATCCAGACTATGCGTCTTTTCATATTTCACACCTGTTTTTTCCCGTTTTTGATGTGCCAGCTCCCAGTCTGTTTCTGAAATGATTCCTTCATGTATCCCCTCGTGAAGCATATAATTTTCCTGCTTTACGATACGGTATTCATTTCTTGTTCCTGAAACTTTCTCATTCTTTCTTCGTCCATAAGCCAGCTTTCCGCAGTATACCGGATTATCCAGAACACCTTTTATAAAGGAAGTTGCAAATGCGTCCAGTGTATTATTCTGTCGTTTTTTCTTTTTATATCCATGCTGGTTCAGCCATGCAGCAATCGCAGCGATTCCCATATTGGTATGAATGAATTTGTCATAAATCAGACGAATAATCTCTGCTTCATCCTCTGCAATCTGCAATTCTCCATTTATCAATTCATAACCATACGGAGCAAATCCACCATTCCATTTTCCTTCTCTGGCTTTCTGCTTACGTCCTTCCATTGTCTGAACAAGGATATTCTCTCGTTCAATCTCAGCCACCGCAGACAGAACAGAAATCATCAGCTTTCCGCTATCTTTAGAACTGTCAATTCCGTCTTCTACACAGATCAGATTTACGCCAAAGTCCTGCATCCTTTGCAAAGAGTTTAATACATCTGCCGCATTACGACCGAATCTGGAAAGTTTGAACACAAGTACAAACTGCACCTCATCTGTTCCATTCTCAATATTTTCCAGCATTCTCTGGAATTCTGGTCTGCCCTCTATGCTTTTTCCAGATTTACCTTCATCTGAATACTCATTTACGATTTCCATGTTCTGAAATTCCGCATATCTCTTGAGTTTTTCTTTCTGAGCGTCCAGACTGTAGCCATCTACCTGCATGGTTGTAGATACTCTGGTATATATATCGCATTTAATTTTTTTACTCTTCATAATTTTCCTCGTAAAATAACTCCGTCAAATTGTCCCAACTTCATTTTAGTACTTGTTCCAACTATTTTCAATACTTATTTTCCGTATTGACGCATTTCTCTGTCAATCGTATAATTGAAATAGATACAGAATATATCTGTTATCAAAATATTGCCCGCCCACCGTTGGCGACTTATAAGTGATCGGTTCGAAAATATTGTTCGCTTACCGGAAGCGTCTAATAAATGTCCGGCTTGAAAATTATTTAGAAATGATTTTTGTTTTCGCTATTGTGTTTTTATCACACATTGCATATACTATAAATACACAAAAAAGCCAGAAAAAGAGGAGGTGTTAGTATGGCTACTTCAAGTATTACTCATAATTTTGTCGTATCCAATCCAAACAGCGTAAAGCGTTTTGTCGCAGCGATTGACGAAGCCGACCGTGACCGCACACCAAAGCAGACACTTCCCGGACGTCAGTTAACAAACCCGCAGGAAATCTTAGCTTTAATGTCAAAAAGGAAGAAATAACATGTCTGATAAATATTTTACCGTTAATATTCGGGCATATTTGGATAAAGACGAACCGACATATATCGGAGAGGAAAGTCTTTACGACTTGCTCTCCGATTTTTCTTGTCCTGAAAACCCCGATGTTGAATACTTTTTATTACATAATGCGATTGAATTTACGAAAAAAGATCAATCCATCACTTATCTGGTATTTGATGCCGAAGATGCTTCATTGGTTGGCTATTTTTCCCTTACAGTAAAACCAATCTCTGTCCGGGCTTCAAATATCAGTAAAACAATGGCAAAGAAGCTGTCCCGTGTCAGTATTCTGGATGAAGAAACACAATCCTATACCACTGCTGCTTACCTGATTGCACAGTTAGGAAAGAACTATTCTCTTCCAAAAGAGAAACGAATCCCTGGAGATATTCTGCTGGGATTTGCACTGGAAACCATATCCAGTCTCAAATATTCCGTAGGCGGCGTTATGGAATTTCTTGAATGCGAAGATAATGAATTTCTTCTGAACTTTTACACACAGAATCATTTCAAACCATTTGATACTCGTATTACCGCTTCCCAGAATAATGAGCCACACACTCTACATCAGCTTTTGAAATTTATTTGATTTAGCGCACAAAAAAGCGACAGTCTGATTTACATTTTGTATTTCAGGATACTGCCGCTTCTTTTTCTTCTTTATTCTGTTTTTCTTCCTCCAACTCCCGGAGGACTTCATCGCCGTACTTATCAATCATCCGTACCAGAAAATCAATGCACCGCTCAAATTC
>CAVBPN010000209.1:0-6175 GCA_963597235.1 bacterium | reverse complement strand
GAGAAATATGGTGCCATGGAGTATACCACAGTATTCTCTTCAACAGCCAGTGACTGTGCACCGCTTCAGTACATTGCACCTTATGCAGGAACCGCGCTTGCAGAGTTCTTTATGTATCAGGGCAAAGATGTACTGATCGTATATGATGACCTTTCCAAACATGCAGTAGCATATCGTGCACTGTCCCTGCTGTTGGAACGTTCTCCGGGACGTGAAGCATATCCTGGTGACGTATTCTATCTGCATTCCAGACTTCTGGAGAGATCCAGCCGTCTGAATGATGAAATGGGAGGCGGTTCTATTACAGCACTTCCGATCATCGAGACTCAGGCAGGCGATGTATCCGCATATATTCCAACCAACGTAATTTCCATTACAGATGGTCAGATTTTCCTGGAGAGTGACCTGTTCTTCTCCGGTATGAGACCGGCCGTAAACGTCGGACTTTCTGTATCACGAGTTGGTGGTGCTGCCCAGACAAAGGCAATGAAGAAAGCCTCCGGAAGTGTTCGTATTGATCTTGCACAGTATCGTGAGATGGAAGTGTTCACTCAGTTCAGTTCCGATCTGGATGACGCAACCAAGGCACAGCTTGCATATGGCGGCTGCCTGATGGAACTTCTCAAACAGCCACTGTGCAGTCCGCTTGCACTTCATGAGCAGGTGATCACACTGTGGACAGCAACCCACAAGAAGTTGGTTCATGTGGACAAAAAGAATGTGAAACAGTATCAGAACGATATGCTGGCATACTTTGATAATGTTTATCCGGAGATCGGTAAAGAGATCGAAGAGACCAGGGTACTCAGTGATGAACTGGGAGAAAAGATCCTTCAGGTTGCAGATGAGTTTAAGGAACGTGCAGCTACTAAATAAATTATTTGTAAAGAATGCGATCACTGTGAAATGACGAAGCCGTCAGAGACAGTGACCAGCAGGAGGAATTTATGGCAAATGCAAGAGAAATAAAAAGCAGGATCAACAGTGTCCAGGACACAATGAAAATTACCAATGCCATGTATATGATTTCCTCTTCCAAAATGAAAAAAGCCAAAAAGATACTGTCGGATACTGAGCCGTATTTCTATAATATGCAGAGTGCGATCGCACGTATCCTCCGTCATATCCCGGATATACAGCATCCGTTTTTCAGCGTTCGTCATCTGGTTCCTACAGAGGAACGAAAGATCGCGACGATCGTGGTAACAGGTGATAAGGGTATGGCAGGTGCCTATAACCATAATATCACTAAGATGACAGAAGAATTTATGGCAAATACTCCTGGCCATCATAAACTGTATGTTCTTGGTATGGTGGGAAGACAGTACTTCAGTAAGAAAGATGTCGATATGGATGGAAGCTTCCGTTATACAGTACAGAAGCCGACCATGCACAGGGCAAGAATGATCAGTGAGGAAGTTATAAGAGGCTTTCTGGAAAGAGAAGTGGACGAGGTGCATATCATCTATACACAGATGCAGAATGCAGTTGTGATGGAACCGGTAAATATGCAGCTTCTTCCTTTAAAAAAGACCAGCTTTTCACCGCTTGAGATGCCGGTAGAAGTTCATCAGGAAGAAATCGAGATGTTTCCTTCCGCAGATGGTGTACTGGATATCATGATCCCGAACTATCTGACCGGTGTGATCTATGGATGTCTGGTTGAAGCATATGCCAGCGAGAATAATGCCAGAATGACAGCAATGCAGTCATCTACAGACAGTGCAAAGAAAATGCTTCAGGATCTGTCGATTCAGTATAACCGTGCACGTCAGGCCGCGATCACACAGGAGATCACAGAGGTTTGCAGCGGTGCAAAGGCCCAGAAAAGGAAGTGACGAGGATGAGTAAAGGTAAGATCGTACAGGTCATGGGACCTGTTGTAGACGTTGTTTTTGAAGATGGAGATCTGCCGGATATCAAGGATGCTCTTGAGGTTGAAAACAACGGTAAAAAATGTGTTATGGAAGTTTCTCAGCATCTGGGAAATGATGTGGTTCGCTGCATCATGCTGAGCGCCAGTGAGGGACTTCAGAGAGATAGAGAAGTAATTGCTACAGGAAGCGGAATTAAAGTTCCTGTAGGTGACTGTACTCTGGGACGACTTTTCAATGTTCTAGGAGAGACAGTAGATGGTGGAGAATCTCTGGATGATGCAGAGCATTGGGTAATCCACAGAGATCCGCCTAGTTTTGAAGAGCAGAAACCGGCAGTTGAGATCCTGGAAACAGGAATCAAAGTTATCGACCTTCTTGCACCTTATGCAAAGGGTGGCAAGATCGGTCTGTTCGGTGGTGCCGGTGTTGGTAAGACAGTTCTGATTCAGGAGCTGATTCAGAATATCGCTACCGAACATGGCGGATATTCTATTTTCACCGGTGTTGGTGAGCGTTCCCGTGAAGGTAATGACCTTTGGAGTGAAATGAAAGAATCCGGCGTACTTAAGAAAACAGCCTTAGTGTTCGGACAGATGAACGAGCCGCCGGGATCCCGTATGCGTGTTGCGGAAACAGGTCTTACTATGGCAGAATATTTCCGTGATACAGAGCACAGAGACGTTCTTCTTTTCATTGATAATATTTTCCGTTTTGTACAGGCTGGTTCCGAGGTATCCGCACTTCTTGGACGCATGCCTTCCGCAGTAGGTTATCAGCCGACTCTGGCAACAGAGATGGGTGAACTGCAGGAGCGTATCGCATCCACAACATCCGGATCCGTAACTTCTGTACAGGCAGTATATGTACCGGCCGATGACCTGACCGACCCGGCACCGGCAACAACATTCGCTCATCTGGATGCAACGACAGTTCTTTCCCGTAAGATCGTTGAGCAGGGTATTTATCCGGCCGTAGATCCACTGGAATCCACATCCCGTATCCTGGAAGCAGATGTTGTAGGTGAAGAGCATTACGAAGTAGCGCGCTGTGTACAGGAAATCCTTCAGAAATATAAAGAACTGCAGGATATCATCGCAATCCTTGGTATGGAAGAACTTTCCGATGAGGATAAAAATACTGTATTCCGTGCAAGAAAGATTCAGAAATTCCTGTCTCAGCCATTCCATGTAGCTGAAAACTTTACAGGTATTCCTGGAAAATATGTTCCGCTGAAAGAAACAATCCGTGGATTCAAGATGATCATCAATGGTGAGATGGATGAATATCCGGAAAATGCATTCTTCAATGTAGGAACCATAGACGAAGTAATTGAAAAAGCAAAAACTCTGGAACAGTAAGGAGTGAGGCTTATGCAGAATACATTCGGTCTTGAGATATACGCTGCGAACAGACAGTTTTTTACAGGACGTGCACAGTCTTTGATCATTCCGGCAGAAGATGGACAGAAAGAATTTCTTGCACATCATGCCAATATGATCTGTGCGATCGTCCCGGGAGAGCTGAAATTTCAGGATGCGGAAGGAAACTGGGAAGTCGTTGCAGTAAGTGCCGGCTTTGTTGAAATGATCAACAACCGTGCAAAGCTGTTCTGCCTGACCGTTGAGCGTCCGGAAGAAATTGATATACGAAGAGCTGAGGAAGCACGTGACCGTGCGGAAGAACAACTCCGTCAGAAGCAGAGTATTGTAGAATATCACAGAAGTCAGGCTGCACTCGCCAGAGCGATGACACGACTTCGTGTGACCAAGAATTTAAAATAACAGCAGTTTTACAGACATAGATTATGTTTTTATACGAACTGAAATGCGAGAGGGAATTGTCGATACGGCAATTCCCTTTTGCGGTTTGACGAAAAATGAAATTTTTTTTGTTGCAGTATGTTAATTGTAAAGAAAATTTTCCTATGCTATACTTTTCCTGAGTATAACTTATACGATATGTTACTTTTTTGCAGAATTCTGCAATATAAAATCTACCGCGAAATATACAGAGGAAATATCTGGAACTCGTTGTCACAAGTTGCTGTGAACGGAGTGAACAGTAACGAAAAGTCCGTTTATGTGGAAGAATATTATGGAAACCAGACAACAGAGTTGGAAAGAAAGGTTATTGAAGTAAGAATGGCAAGTATGAAAGACGTGGCACAAAAAGCCGGAGTGGGGGTTGGCACTGTGTCCAGAGTAATAAATGACAGTGGTTATGTTTCGGCTGATACCCGAAAGAAGATCGAGAAGGCAATCAACGAGTTGGAGTATACTCCTAATGAACTGGCAAGGAATCTGTTCCGCAATAAATCAGGAATCATTGGTGTTCTGATACCGGATCTCGATCATCCCTTTTTCTCAGCATTTGCGAGAGAAACAGAGATGGCACTTTATAAAATGGGTTACAAGAGTATGATCTGTAATACAGTCGGAAGCAGTAACAGAGAACGTGATTACCTGAATATGCTGGAACGTAATATGGTGGATGGAATAATTACCGGAGCCCATACATTGCATCATAAAGAATATGCAAACAGAAAGCATACGATCGTTTCACTGGATCAGGATTTCGGACCGGAAATTCCGCTGATCGGCTCAGATCATACATATGGAGGTAAACTGGCAGCAGAGATCATAATCAAGAACGGATGCAAGAGAGTCGTACATATTACAGGAGTTGCTCCGAATGTGGCTGCAAATGAGAGGCATAAGGTTTTTGAGAGGATACTGAAAGAAAATGGAGTAGAAGTTCTGGAAGTTATGATGGAATGGAACAAGTTCGATCATAAGTCCTATTGGGAAGCGGCAAAAAAGGCAATGGACAGATATCCGGATGCAGATGGTGTATTTGCTGCGGATCAGCCGGCTCTGTATTATATGCATCTGGCAATGAAGGCAGGAAAAAGAGTTCCTGAAGACCTGAAAGTAGTAACTTATGATGGAATGGATGTCAGCAGGCTGTGCTACCCGGAAGTAACATCTGTCTGTCAGAATGTGAAATTTTTGGCACAATCATGTGCAAAAACAGTGCTGGACTTGATTAATGGAAAGGAACCCGTTCCGCACAGACAGATTTTATCAGTCAGCCTCCAGCAGGGACAGAGCACATATCCTGTTGAAATTACAGGAGAATTATAAGAAAATAACTGAATGAAAACTGAAAAACAGGCAAAAATTGCCTGAAATAATGAAAATTCAGACTATACAGGAAATGAGAATGGAAATATGCAAAATCAGAAATATGGTTTTGCATATTTTTTATATATGTAAAAGTTTGTTAAAAATCTATCTTGCAACAATGTGCATAATGCACAAAAACATAATAAAAAAATTATAAAAATGCACGGAAATGTGTCTGGAAGCAAGTTTTTGGTGAAAAGCTGTTGACAAATCTGTTTTTTGGAACTATCATAAAAGCACGATATGGAACGGATTCCACACACAAATCCTTAAAGATGCACAGTTCGAAAAATTTTTTTAAGGAATGTGGAACGGGTTCTACAATATTTCCTTTCGCGCGGTGGAAATACAACATAAAAGGAGGATTATTAAAATGAAAAAAACCATTAGTATTGCAATGGCAGCAGCTCTTGCTGTTTCAGGAGCAGCAACAACCGTACCGGTATTCGCAGATGATACAGTAAATCTTACAATCTGGAGTCCGACAGATACAGAAGAAATCGAAGCATGGTGGGTAGAGAAACTTGATGAGTGGAATTCAGAACATCCGGAAATCCAGGTAAGCCGTGAAGCAATCGACCGTTCTGATTCTTATGCTTACGATAACAAGATTGCTACAGCAGTTACATCCAATGACCTTCCGGATATCTTCTATGTAGATGGACCGCAGGTTTCCTATTATGCAGCTAATGGAATCACAGTTCCGCTTGATGATTATTTTACAGATGAGGATAAATCAGATTTCGTTAATTCATCTATTACACAGAATACATACGACGGAAAGTTATATGCAGTGGGAGCAACAGAATCTTCTGTAGCATTCTATTATAATAAAGATTACCTCAAAGAATGCGGCGTAGATACAGATGATCTTGATTCCCGTACAATTGACAATCCGCTTACCTGGTCTGAGGTTGCAGAGATCGCAGAAAAATGTACTACAGATGATTATGTAGGAACACATATTATCATGGACCACGGCGAAGGTCTTCCATATGCACTTGAACCGCTGTACCTTTCTGCAGGCAAAGACTTCATCAGCGAAGATGGTAAAGAAGCAGACGGATATGTAAACAGTGAAGAAGCTGTAAGCACAACTGCATGGCTTGCAGA
>CAVBPN010000208.1:41938-47937 GCA_963597235.1 bacterium | reverse complement strand
CAATTCCCATATTTACTGGGTTTGTAGCCGTTTTGTTGCCTTACAACTGTCAAAGATGGGATTATATCTCATGTTTATAACAACGTCAACAAAAAAGTAAAAGTCTGCCATTTTGTTCGCTTTCAGAGACATAAAAAGGACTGGATGTGAAACCCGGTCCAGATTTATTTTACAATTTCATTTCAATTATTACAGAAGATGTTTTCTCAGTTCTGCGCCTTCTTCTGCTACTACGAAGCATTCTCTTGTATGTTTCTGTTTTGTTGTCAGTTCCGGATTCTCTCCGTTACGAACAGCTTCCAGTGCAGCTTCTACCGGAACAGTATACTGTTTTCCGTCTTTCACTCCGTCGATTCTGCGGATTGCATCAGAATGTCCCTGACTTACACCTTTTCCCCAGAATGTATAATCTTTACCGTTTGTAAGGATTGCGTTTGCATACATTTTCCAGAAGGTTTGTTGTTTATTTTCATTATTGACAATTCTTCTCAGCAGCAGAACATTCCACTGCCCGGGCAGCACAGATTACATGCCATATTCATCAGACACAGCTTCATGCAGTAATCGCCGCCCTCACTCGGCATACCACCAAAAGGATTCTGCTGTTCCTGATACCAGGTACCCCCGCCTTCCAGTCTCTGGAGAAGCATCCGGTACTGCATATTATCCGGCTCTATATTTACCGCACTTCTTGCATCGTTCAGTGCATTCACATTATTTCCCAGTCCCATATTCGCCATTGCGGAAAGATAGTACCACTGACCGTTTTTCTGCTGCAATGACGAAAGTACATTCATCGCTTCTTTATAATGTCCGCTCTGAATATAATTTGCTGCTGCCTGTCTGCGTACAGCTTCCTCATCCTGGTAAGTATTCTGGCTCCGGTTTCCAAATCCGCCATAGGAATTATAACCGCCTGCGGAGCCATACTCCTTCTCTTTCATGATCTGTTCGTATGCCTGCTGGACTTCTTTAAATTTTTCTTCTGCCTGTGCTTTATTCGGGTTATTGATATTTGCATCCGGATGATACTTACGGCTCAGCTTACGATATGCTTTTTTTATCTCCTCATCCGATGCGTCTCTTGAAACACCCAGCACACTGTATGGATCAAACATCTTCTTTCTCCCGCTCTTCCCTGCGCTTTCGCGATATACCCTCAAATCTGCACCACACTCCGGAATACAGGATATTCCGCAGGATATCTGCATATTTTATAATAGGAAGTTTCTCAAATTCCCGACAGGTTTCTGCCATCATCATCAACAGCATATTCTTTATCCTGTCATCAAACCCTTTTATTATATAATCTTTTGCAAAAGGATTGTAATTTCCTTTTTTTACATCCTCTTCTACGTCATCATACGCATCCATCAGATAAATAAATTTACCAAGATAAAAGCCCATGCGCCGAAGAGTCGGCTCCCATACATCTTCTCTGTATGCAAAAATCTCCGCCATGATCCTTCCGAAACATCCGGAAACCCGGTCCACATCGGTCTCATTTACCTTTTCCATCTCTGATAATTCATTCAGACAGGAAACGATCACATCAATCTTTTTTTTCCACTGCTGCTCGCTTCTGCGTTCTTTATTCTCCAGAAGCTTACCGTATGCAAGACTGAGGATCTTTTTTTCATCGTTCCAGTCATCCTTACACTTATAATAGGTGAGGAAAATATTCATATCCGCACCATATTCTGTTATGGCATTTTTACGGACCGGCTGTTTCCGAACTGGATGGACAATGCATCTGGTCGTTCCCTTTCTCGTCGGAGGCTCATAAAGTGCACTGAGAAGAACGATCACAAATGTCATATCATAACTCAGTGTGATCTGACCGGATATCCCGTAACGTTCTCTCAGTTCCCTGCATAATCCGCAGTAAAAAGAGCGGTACATATCAAAATCTTTAAATTTTATTTCCGGTTTATTCATCACTACATAACCAAACATAAATGTACCTCTCTTTCTGATTTATCAGCTTCTTTTTATAAATTTCGTATGACACTTCGGACATTCAATCTCGATCTTACCTTTTCCTCTTGGAATACGGATCTTCTGACCACAGCCCGGACAGGAATAAATATGATGTGTTTTTCTCTGATTCATCATTTTTTTCTCACGGTTAAAACGCTGTCTGAATTTTGCTGTTGCAGAAAGATACTTTTCATTTTCTGCATATCTTTTCTGAATGTCCCGCGACAGCATACGATAATATGTATACAGGAGCAGCAGAAGGCCAATCGTATCAAACAATGCTCCGATTCTGTTTCCACCCGGGAAAAAGATGGATATAATGATTGCCACCAGTGCCACTCCCATTGTAAAGCGTGCAAACTGATCCACTCCATAGCGTCCCTGCATAAATTTATTGAGTTTGTCTCTCATTTAAGCCCTTCTTTCTATTCATTCAACTTCTTTATTTCTCATCGCATACCTGGAAAATATAGAATTTCAGGTAATAAGATTCATCAGATGCCCAGAGGATCGGATGATCCGGTGCCTGCGTTCTGTATTCCACCTGGCGAAGTCTCTTATGCGCGCTCTTTGCAGCCTGTCCGATCGTCTTTGTAAACAGTTCATATTCCATAAAATGAGAACAGGAACAGGTTGCCAGGAAACCACCGTCTTTTACCAGTTTCAGTCCACGAAGATTGATCTCACGGTAACCCTTGACTGCATTTTTGACGGAACTGCGTGATTTTGTGAATGCCGGCGGGTCCAGGATGACCACATCGTATTTTTCTCCTTCTTCTTCAAGCTTTGGAAGTAATTCGAATACATCTTCACAGATAAATTTAACTTTATCATCCAGTCCGTTTAATTTTGCATTCTCTGTCGCCTGGTCAACGGCCAGCTGAGAAGCATCAACACCGGTAACTTCTTTTGCTCCCGCAATTCCTGCATTCAGGGCAAAAGAACCGGTATGGGTAAAGCAGTCCAGTACTCTTGCATCTTTACAGAGTTTCTGAATCGCAAAACGGTTATATTTCTGATCCAGGAAAAATCCGGTCTTCTGTCCGTCTTTGATATCTACCTGATATTTTACACCATTTTCAACGATTTCAACCAGAGTCGGAAATTCCGGTCCGATAAATCCTTTATACAGCTCCATGCCTTCCTGTTTACGGACTTTCGCATCGCTTCTTTCATACATACCGCGGATCTGGATTCCGTCTTCTGCCAGAACTTTTTTCAGCAGTTCCAGAATCGTATTTTTCAGACGGTCAATTCCAAGTGCCAGTGACTGCACGACCAGAACATCCTCGAATTTATCGACAACAAGCCCCGGCAGAAAATCTGCTTCGCCGAAGATCAGACGGCAGCTGGATGTATCGGTCACCTTTTTTCGGTATTCCCACGCATCGCGTACACGTTTCTCAAGGAATCGGTCATCGATTTTCTGATTTTCATCTCTCGTCAGTAATCTGACTGTAATCTTTGAATTCGTATTAATAAAGCCTCTTCCAAGAGGATAGCCGTCAAAATCATGGATCAGGACAATATCTCCGTTCACAAAACTTCCCATGATCGTAGCAATTTCATTATCAAATATCCACATTCCGCCGGATTTCAGAAGGCGACCTTCTCCTTTTTTCAGTGTAACCACTGCAAGACTCATATTTTTTCTCCTTTCGGATCATTCGTAACTGGTTTTCAAACTTCTAAACTTCTTTTAATAAGATACAAAACTCCTTATATTCTATCACAGAAATCACCGGATTTCCAGTTTTTCACAAGTTATTCACATCATTGTCTTCGCGACAGTTCCCGCACATAATAAGAAAAGGATGCCTCCCCGTAAGGGAGACATCCCGCTTTTCCGTTATGTCTTATTTTAGTAAGTTCCTTCGTCCTCAGAATATGTCTCTGTATTTTCTTCTGTTCCTGCATCAGATGCTGACTCATCTGTTGTCGCTTCTGATGTAGTTTCTCCGTAGAGGCTTGCGAAGAATTTCATTGTATCATCATACAGTTTCTGTCTTACCTCAGAGTCTGTATTTACAAGCAGATCATCCTCTGCGATTTCTGTATCAATGCTGAAAACAGTCTTCATTTCTTTATCCAGTACATTCAGTTCTGCCGAGAAATATTTATCTGTCTCAGCCGGTACATAAGATACGCCCGCATCGTTTAATACTTTAATGTACGTTTCCAGAACTTTCCTGCTGAGTTTGGATGCCACATCGGAATCCAGTGTTACAGGAAGTTCTGTTACATCCGGAACAACGCTCTGAAGGACTGCAAGATCACCTTCATATTCACCCTTGCAGAACTGCTGTGCCTGCTCGAATTTTGCTTTTCCTTCTTCAGTCAGTGTCTCTGTATTCAGAGTATCTTCTGAGGAAGCATCTGCGGTATCTTCACCGGTGCTTTCATCTGTTCCTTCGGAAGAACCATCTGTATTTTCACTGCTGCCGTCTTCTGTTGCTGCCGGAATCTCTTCGCTGCTTCCGTCAGCACTGCTGTCTGTATTTTCAGATGGTGTTTCTTCTGTAGATCCGTCTGTGCTCTCATCCGTACTTCCGTCTACTGTTCCATCCTCTGTTGCTGCAGGAATTCCGGCAGAATCATCAGAACTCTCGTTGCTGTCACCTGCACTGTTGGTATCTGCACCTGTCTGCTCTGCAAGTCCCGGATCTTCTGTAGAAGTTTCCTTAACGTCTCCGCCAAGTGCACTGCTGTCTACAGTTGTTGTGATATCCTCACCGGTACCTTCATCTGCCACATTACCCTCGATCGGAGTAGGCGTCGGCTGTCCTTCTGCCTCTGCCTTACTCTGTTCCAGGTTCTGCTGGATATTTGCAAGTGTCTGTTTCATTTCCTGGATATCATAATTCTGCTGTGCGATCTGCTGAAGAAGAGATACGATCGTATCGATCTCATCCTGGCTTAAGCTTACACCATTCTGCTCTGCAATATTATAAACAATATTATAGATTTCATCCGCATTCTGGATATTATCGCCGATGATCTGCATCTTAGCCTGGTTAATGATGTTTGTCGCATTATCCTGACCAACCTGCTGTGCCACATCTCCGGTAACAACCACTTCTTTTGCGGCAAGGTCTTTCTTCGTGGAGTCAAGTTCCTGTCCGCTTGCAGATTCATATGCTTTCATGACACCTGTAAGGGCACCGGTACCGGAAACTTCGTACGGGCATGCGGCAACAACTTCACAGTTTGTAACACCGGCTGTAGAAAGTGCTGTTGCGATCATATTACAGGTTACATAATTCAGGTTCGCTGTACGTACCTTGATTCCACCGGACTGAGTAGGTTTTACATAAGCACAGCTCAGGGTTCTGGTACCGATCTGCTCACTCGGGATATATTTTCCCAGCAGGTCATGTTCGTCCTGATTGGTAACGCTGATAACCTGTACCTGGCTGGAATCTGCCTTAAAATAATTCATCATTGTATTCTTCTGCTCGTCGGTAAGGTCTGCTCCAAGTGTAACGACCTTTGTGCCGTCAGCCATTGCCGGGATCGGGGTGCTGACTGCCAGACACATGCTGCAGAGCATTGCAACAATAACACTTCTTTTCTTCATATTTCATCCTCCATTACTCGTCTTTCATTATCCATTCTGCACGGAATCGGATAATTCTCCGTCCGGCAGACCTTCTTCTTTTTCGATATATGCATTATAGCACAGATTTGTCTCAAATTGTATTTTTTATTTTATTCTGAGAGTGCACAGCACAAAACAATTCGTAAGTATCATATTACTTTCTGAAAGTACGCAGCACGAAACAATTTGCAGGTATCATATTACTTCCAAAAATACTTCAATCGTTCCGCCGCACACAAGTCCTTCTTCCTCTGCCTGCGAAGCTGTCATATCTACCGTAACAATCTTCCCTTCTGACTCTTCTTCATGAAGCATGCGCAGACACAGATGCTGCACATTACTTTCCATGCAGCCGCCGCCGATCGTTCCGATGATCCTGCCGTCTTCCAGAACCAGCATCTTTGTTCCGACAGCCCGCGGT
>CAVBPN010000208.1:18559-41928 GCA_963597235.1 bacterium | reverse complement strand
GTGCGGAACCTCTTCTTGCAATGATCGTTGCAAGTGCCTTCTTTGTGTCCGGCTCTTTCTCTCCGGTCAGGTAACTTAAAAGTTCTGTATCATATCCGCTTGTTTTTCGTATACTGTTCTTTTCCCTGATCAGTTCTGAAACTATAGAGATTGCAATCTCTTCCGGTGTCTCTGCGTTGATCTGCAGGCCTACCGGTGTATGGATCTCATCCAGAATCTTCCGGCTTACGCCCTCTTCTTCCATCTGTTTTTTCAGAAGTGCCGATCTTCCACGGCTCGCCATCATTCCGACATAACAGTGTGGTTTTTTCAAAATCGCATTCAGGCATTCACGGTCATAACGATGTCCTCTGGTCACCACAAGAAAATACGTATCTTCACTCCCCGGAATCTGTTCCAGTGCATGTTCGAAATTATCACAGATCACCTGATCTGCGCCGGCACGTCTTGCCTCTCCCGCAAAACTCACACGATCCTCCAGCACGGTCACAGTAAATCCGACCTTCCCCGCCAGAAGAATCACCTGCTGTGCAACATGCCCTGCACCGCAGATCACCAGATGAGCCGGCTGTTTCAGCGATTCGACAAAAAATCTTCTTCCTTCCGCTTCGACGATGCCACTCTCCCCTGTCTGTATCAGTTCACGGAGCTGCTCCTTTTTTATTTTCCCGCATCCGCACTGTGCTTTCAGCTCTCCGTCTGTCAGAAAATACCTGCTGCCGGTTTCTTTTCCCTGCACAACCGTCACCAGAAAATTATTTTTTCCCTGCTGCTCATCTTTCAGAATATTATATACCTCAAAAAGATCCATGCCACCCCTCCTGTGCATCTTCTGTTACTCTCATCTGTCCCAAAGTATAGCATGTCATATGAAAGTTGTATAGCAATTCTCTGTAAATAAAAGAAGACATACCGATGTTTCCGCATATGGGCTACATCTGTATGTCCTGCTTTTTACATATCGTTTCTTTTCGGTGTTTTTACTCTCTATAATGCCTTATGATACAGTGCAACAATATCCTGTTTACGTGAAGATCTCGGATTAACTGCAATATTACCGCTCTTCATGGCATCATCTGCCATTGCATCGATCTTGCTTTCGATCTCTTCATCCGAAACAGTTCCGGAAGGATCTTTGCGTTTTGCGGTCTGACGGATTGCTTCAGTCAGATTTTCCGGGATTCCTATGTCTTCATTCAGCTCACGGATTGCATCCACAAGCATCAGTGGCTCGAATTCATCTTCAAATGCAGGAATCGGACTGATATAATTATATACGGTAAGATATCTTCCGTGATCAGCCAGTGCATTGTACTCCGCGATCACCGGAAGAAGAACTGCATTTGCGACTCCGTGCGGCACATCAAAAAATGCACTTACCGGATGACTCATTGCATGCACGTTTCCAAGTCTTGCGAAAGAAAAGGCGATTCCTGCAAAAAGTGAACCGGTCAGCATTGCCTCTGCTGCCTCAAGATCCGTTCTTCTTGCAACAAATCTGCGGATATTTTTGCCGATCAGTTCCATGGCTTTCTCAGCCATCGCATCAGAAAACGGTGATGCCGCTGTAGAAACATATGCTTCCTCCGCATGGATAAAAGCATCGATTCCACATGCCGCTGCCACAGATGCCGGTGCTGAGGTCAGAAGCTCAGGATCCAGAATCGCATATGCCGGAAACAGCTCATAGCTGAATACTGTCAGCTTATAATCTCTGCTGTGGTCTGTAATTACAGAAAAAGCTGTTACTTCTGAACCTGTACCTGCTGTTGTCGGGATCGCGATCAGCGGAACGATCTTGCCAGGTACCTTATGTGCACCTTCATATTCTGTAATGCTTCCGCCAAATTTTGCAGTTACACCAACTGCCTTTGCAACGTCCATCGGAGAACCGCCTCCAAGAGCCACGATAAAATCTGCTCCTGCTTCTTTAAAAGCGTCTGTTGCTTTTTCTACTGTTGTTACAGAAGGATTCGCCTCAACATCAGTGAAGATATCCACCTTCACGCCTGCTTCTTTCAGATAATCTGCCGCCTTATCCACAACACCCATTTTGCGCAGTGTCGGTCCGGAGATCACCATGGCATGAGAGCCGCCCAGTTTCTCTGCACATTCCGGAAGTCTTGCCAGAGTGCCGGAGCCTACGATAATATTCTGCGGGATAAAAAATTCAAATGGATTCATTTGTATATGCCTCTTTTCTCAATTTAATTTGCCATAGAAGAAAGTACACGGTCGATAGCCGCATCGATTACCAGATCAAGTTCTCTGTCATCTGCCTCAGGCATCAGACTTGCTGCATCTTCATCTGAAATAAGTTCTACCAGTTTACCGAAATCTTCTTTATATTTACGTTTACAGATTGCAAAGAATACAACCCCCAGAAGGCTCCATCCGCCTACCATCATCCATTCCTGCCATGCAAGAGAACCGCCGGAACCCGGAATACAGTACACAAGGACCATAAGACCTGACATTGCGATCGCCATGAAGCCTACAAATTTATACGCCGGAACACGATAAGGTCTTGGCATATCCGGCTCTTTTTTACGAAGGATCACAAAGGAGATGGAAACCATACAGTAAGCAAGGCAGCAGCCAAAGTTGCCGGCATCACAGATCCATACCATCATGACACGTCCGGCGAAAGGTGCGATCATTGTAAGTGCACCGATCAGATACAGAGCGTTCACCGGTGTTTTGTGTTTCGGATGCAGCTTCGCAAATACAGGCGGAATCATATAAGACTCAGCCATAGAGTAAAGAGCACGGGAACCACCCAGCATAAAGGAGTTCCAGGATGTAACAATACCGCACATACCACCTACAATAATAACCTTTGCCATCACATCAGTTCCAAATGCCTTGGCCATGGCATCCGCTGACACCAGACCGGTTGTGTTCTGGGAAAGAGTGATCTCATCCGGATTCAGGATATAACCCACTGCCAGGATAACACAGGAATAAAATACGACTGCAAGAACAACAGACAGGATCATCATTTTACCGATTTTTTTCAGCGGTACATTGATTTCTTCTGCTGCCTGCGGGATAACGTCAAAACCAATAAAGAAAAACGGTGTGATAACTGCTACTTTTATCACATTTCTGAACATTTCACCGGAACTGCTTCCGATAAACATCTGATCCTGCAGATTGACCATATCTCCTGTAATAACAGATGCAACGATCAGGATGATTCCGGCACCGCCGATGATACAGGTAAGAACAGTCTGAAGAATCGCGGCTGTTTTTGCTCCGATGATATTGATCATCATGATCAGGAAAGCAACAATGATCGCTACGATCAGCCAGGAAACATAGACATCAAAACCGGCTACTGTATAAAGGTACCCTTTAAGGAAGCCCGGCCACAGATAAGTAATGATCGTCGGAAAAGCACAGGCCTCAAAACAGGTAACACCTACATATCCAAGTATGATCGCCCATGTGCAGATAAAAGAGCCGGTGGAACCCATTGCTTTGTAACTGAATACGTGTTCACCACCGCACTGAGGCATGGCTGCCGTAAGCTCGGCATATGTAAGTCCTACAAAAAAAATCATGACACCACCAATTGCAAATGCCAGTGCTGCTCCTACAGCACCTCCTGATTCGATCCAGCCACCGGACGATACAACCCAGCCCCATCCGATCATGGCACCGAACGCAATTACAAGTATATCCCATGCGCCAAGTACTTTGTCAAATTCTGATTTTTTCTGTTCCATAATTTAAGCCTCCTTTTCCCCGAATTTTCTGCCTGCCAGATCCTCCAGATATTCTGCTGTTCCCTCTATGCCGAGGTAATCACTGTTAACCAGAATATCACGGTTATGCCTGTCTCCACGATTACTTCCCGTCAGTGCAAGATGTCTCTTATGATATCGTCTGTCTTTTTCAATGATCAGAAGTTTTGCATCTTTTTCTGAAAGATTATGACTTTTCATGATGTTTCTGACACGTACTTCATCAGGAGCATAGATAAATACTCTCATAAGTCTGATGTCTTTGGAATCTTTCAATATATAGTCTGCTGATCGTCCGATGATCACACAGGATTCTTTCTGTGCCAGTTTCCGGATGATCTGTTTCTGCACGTGGATGGCACGGTCTGTCAGGTCAGCATATTTGGAAAAGGATCCTCTTACGTCTCCCTCTGCTCCTTTACCTGCGATCGTTCCGCCTTCTTCTACTTTATCCATAATGTCTGTGGGAATACCAACCTCTTCAATGATCCTGTCAACCAGATCACGGTCATAAAATTTGATGCCGAGATCCTGTGCGATCTTTTTGCCGATTGCATTTCCCTTGGCTCCATATTCACAGCCAATCGTAATAACCAGATGTCTCATTTGCTTTCCTCTCACATTTATATTTCCTCATAAACAAATACGACAAAAGGACGTACGAATATTGTTCGTGACGCCCTTGTCCGCTTATTTTCAATATTCTATTGTAAATCCGTTTTGCTCAGAGAATACTAATTTTTTATTTTTCCAGTGCCTTTACTGCCTCTTCAATGATCGCAACTGCTTTGTCACATTCTTCTTCTGTTACGATAAGCGGCGGGATCATACGGATTGTATGTGCTCCGATCGCTGTGATAAGAAGATGTCTGTCAAGGCAGCCATGTTTAACATCTACACCGCCAATTGTATCATCAAATTCTACACCAACCAGAAGGCCCTGATGTCTTACTTCTTTTACATGCGGAAGTTTTTCCAGTTTGGATGCGAAGTAATCACCGACTTTCTTTGCATTTCCTGCAAGATCTTTGTCGAGGAGTTCATTTACTTCAGCAAGTGCTGCCGCACAGCTTACCGGATGTCCGCCGAATGTAGTTCCGTGGGAACCGGCTGTAAATGCTTTGGCTACTTCTTCTGTTGCACAGATCGCACCGATCGGCATTCCGCCGCCAAGAGCTTTGGCCATGGAAACGATATCTGGTTTAATGCCATAGTTCATATAAGACATTACAGCACCGGTTCTGCACCATCCTGTCTGAACCTCATCGATCAGAAGAAGCATATCGTTTTCATCACAGAATTTACGAAGTCCCTGCATGAATTCCATTGTTGCCGGATGTACACCGCCTTCGCCCTGTACAGGCTCGATCATAATAGCGATCGTGTTCTCGGTACATGCATCCTTGAATGCTTCCAGATCATTGTATGGTGCATAGGAGAATCCATAAGTCATAGGTCCGAATCCAATCTGGCATCCGTTGCCCGGCTGACCTGTTGCTGACATTGCCCCGAATGTTCTTCCATGGAATCCCATCTTAGCTGTTACGATATGATAACGGTTCGGTCCGTATTTCTCAATACCATATTTACGTGCCATTTTGATCATTGCTTCATTTGCTTCTGTACCGGAGTTCTGATAGAAGATTTTGTCCATTCCAATTGTTTCGCAGACTTTTTCAGCAAGCAGTGCCTGCGGAATTGTATATGGATAGTTGAAGGTATGCATGATATCACCAACCTGGTCTTTAACAGCTTCTACAACCTTCGGGTTACAGTTTCCTGCACTGTTTACTGCGATACCTGCATAGAAGTCAAGATATGGTGTTCCATTCTCATCATATAAATACATTCCCTCTGCTGTTTCAGCAAGAAAATCAAATCTCTCATAAGTTTCGATCATGTATTTGTTTACTTTGTCTTTGATGTCCTGAAAAGTTAATCCTGTGTCTTTTAATTTCATGGCTTTGTCCTCCCATATCTTTAAGATAATAAAAAAAGCAAAGACAGACTACCACTGTTGGTAAGCGCCTTTGCTTAGTTTTTTGTGTAATATTTTGTACACACATACAATATCACTGACTGTATTATTTGTCAATAGTATTTTTACAAAAAAGATTTTTGTTGATTTTAAAAGACTTTTTGAGTTTTCATGTTTTATTTCAGGCTATTTGTTTTGTGCATTATATTGTACATATTGTTTTTGTATACTATTCAGTTTTATTTTCTCTGTCATTACATTCTGTTATTGTCATCTGCCATGATAGTCCAGAAAAAAGCAGGTACAGCAGGCTTTTTCCGTTCCCTCATTCCGGTATACATGATCCTGGTCTGTCTCAAACTTGAAGATCTGATCTCTGTGGATACGGTAGCTCTGTCCATGACATTCCACAGTCAGCTCACCTTCTGTGACAGTCAGATATTCCCGTGTCTTTTCGCCATGGCTTCCGCTGACATAGAGCCCGCCCGGTTCCACCTCGATCCGGTAGACTTCCACAAGTCTTGTATCTTCGTATGGCAGACAGGTCCATACCCGGTACTGACCTTCCAGTTCTTTGGTCGGAAGCAGGTCCTGTGGTGTCACAAGACAGCAGTCCACCCGCGGCGGCTGGATCAGTTCCTGAAATTCGATCCGGAGACCGCTTGTGATCTTGCCAAGTACTCCGAGAGAGGGATTCGCTGTCCCTCTCTCGATCTGTGCCAGCATGCTCTTGCTGACACCGGTCTGCTCTGCGACCTGGTCAAGACTCATGCATTTGGATTTGCGGATTCTTTTTAAATTTGCTGCTACGTTGTTTGATAAATAGTCCATAGTTCACATCTTTTCTTTCTGCGGAAATTGTATTGCTTACTTATTTTACATTATTCATCTATATTTGACTATCCCCATAACGTTAATATACTCCGTGTGTTCTTATTCATTTTCTCCTTATAGTCAATTCTTTTTTGTACGTCTGCACATAGCATTTCTTACTTCTAACTGCTGCGTAAATTTCTCACCTAATCCTTTAGTTCTCTCTAAATCTTTTGCTTTTACCGCTTCTTTTAAATCACCAAATATTTCGTACAGTTCATTTTCCTGTTCAAACAACTCTTCGCTGCTGGTCGGATCACTAAAACGATTTTTTTCAGCAACCTTTGTAAGTATCCCGACAATTTCTCTGTCTGAAACACTTCCTTTCAATGCATTTCCCTGTACATTTCTGTCATATTTTGTCTGTCATTCCAGAATCATTTATTTCAGAAATTCATCGACATCTATTCCTCTGAATGATCGCAGCGTCGGGAAATATCTGCGTTCTGACGGATCCTTTTCCTGGGTATACCAGATTCCCTTCAGGTCGCTCTCCCATGCGCCTTCGATGTCTTTTCTTACATTATCTCCGATGAATACACATTCCTCCGGCCGAACACCGGCTTTTTCCACACAAAGTTCAAAAAGATGATAATGTGGTTTCTCTGCGCCGGCTTCCTCGCTGGTCACGATAAAATCAATATACGGAGCCACACCGATCACTTCTATACGCTTATACTGTATATACGCTGTCATGTCTGTTCCCACGCCGATACGGATATTCCGCTTTTTCAGTTCCTGCAGAAATTCAAGGATTCCCGGTGACAGCTCCGAATTCTCAATAGAAGTATCCCAGTATGCATGATACATCTGTCTGGCATACGGAAACAACGGTTTCTCCCAGAGTTCCAGCATGCACTGCGCCCGGAGCAGTCGGTTATGAATCGCTGCAGTATCCGTCCCGATCCGGTCCATCATAATATTGTTGGCTTTTTTATAACACCGCTCCGTCTCCTCCGGTGCAATCCCAAAAGTATTCTGACAATACTCCGTCAACGCTTTCATTGCATAAACATGACTTTGACTATAATCATATAAAGTATTATCCAGATCAAAAATAACTGCCTTTATCATCACTCTAAAATATGCTCTCTTCCCATGGAAATGATCGTTCTTACATGATCATCTGCCAGTGAATAAAATATGGATTTTCCTTCTCTACGGTTCTTCACCAGTTTATTCTGTTTGAGGATACGAAGCTGATGGGACACTGCGGACTGGGTCATATTCAGGACTTTGGCCAGATCGCATACGCAGACTTCTGATTCAAACAATACGAACAGGATGCGGATTCGGGTAGAATCTGCGAATACTTTGAACAGATCCGCCAGATCATACAGTTCTTCCTCATCCGGCATGGTCTCATTCACGATCTTGAGCAGATCCTCGTGAATCTCCTGGCATTCACAGGTCATCTCTTCTTTTTCTTCTGCCATATTTTTCTCGCTTTCTCTCTTTCTTTACGTTATTCTTTGTAACTACGGATTGCTCCGTGCTGTGCACTCATGCAAGCATGAACGAATCTTTGACCTTTGTATCCTGCAGTTACAGTTTTTTTACAAAAAGGGTTCTGATCGCATTCAGTACTGCAAGTACCATAACTCCGACATCTGCAAAAATCGCAACCCACATGTTTGCAACACCGACCGCTCCGAGGATCAGGCAGATCACCTTGATTCCGATTGCAAAATAGATATTTTCATAAACGATACGCATACATTTTCTTGCAATGCGGATTGCCTTAACAATCTTCATCGGATCATCGTCCATCAGCACTACATCGGCAGCCTCGATTGCCGCATCGGAACCCATGGCTCCCATCGCGATACCGATATCTGCTCTGGAAAGTACCGGTGCATCGTTGATACCGTCACCAACAAAAGCAAGTTTTTCTTTCTCTGTTTTCTTTTTGAGAAGTTCTTCTACCTTACTTACCTTATCAGCCGGAAGGAGTTCACTGTATACACGGTCAACGCCGAGTTCACCGGCTACCTGCTGAGCCACTTTGTCAATATCACCTGTCAGCATGACAGTTTCTTTGATACCATTTTTCTTAAGGCTGACAATCGCATCTTTGGAAGTCGGTTTCGGCACATCGGAAATCAGAATGTGTCCTGCATATGCTCCGTTAATTGCCACATGAATAACCGTTCCTACCTCGTGGCACTCTATAGCATCCACGCCAATACGTTTCATCAGCTTCACATTACCGACAGCAACCGGAGTTCCGTCTACTTTTGCCGTAACACCGTTTCCGCTGATCTCTTCTACATCAGTTACACGGTTCTGATCGATTTCTTTACCGTAAGCAGTTTTCAGGCTACGGCTGATCGGATGTGAGGAAAAGCTCTCTGCAAGTGCTGCGTACTCAAGGATTTTTTCCTTTTCCATGGTGTTATGGTGAACACCTGCTACTTCGAATACACCTTTTGTCAGAGTACCGGTCTTATCAAATACAACATATTTTGTCTGAGCCAGAGTTTCCAGATAATTGGAACCTTTAACCAGAACACCGGCATTGCTGGCTCCGCCGATTCCGGCAAAGAAACTCAGCGGAATACTGATCACAAGTGCACACGGGCAGCTGATTACAAGGAATGTCAGGGCTCTGTAGATCCACTGTCCCCACTGTGCAGGATTATGAAGAACCCCAAGGTTTACAAACGGTGGCAGGATTGCCAGGGCAAGCGCTCCGTAGCAGACTGCCGGGGTATAATAATGAGCAAATTTTGAAATAAAGTTCTCGGATCTGGATTTACGGGAACTGGACTCTTCGATCAGTTCCAGGATCTTCGATACGGTTGACTCGTCAAATTCTTTTGTTGTTCTGATCTTCAGTACACCGGTCATATTGATGCATCCACTGATGATCTCATCTCCCGGTTTTGCACTGCGTGGAAGGCTCTCACCGGTCAATGCACTGGTATTAAGGCTACTGTTTCCTTCTACGATCACACCGTCAATCGGAACTTTTTCACCCGGCTGTACGATGATGATAGAACCAACCTCAACTTCATCCGGATCTACTTTTTCCAGCTTACCATCGTTTTCGATATTTGCATAATCCGGGCGGATATCCATCAGTTCGGTGATGTTGCGGCGGCTCTTTCCGACTGCATAACTCTGAAAAAGTTCACCGATCTGATAGAACAGCATAACGGCAATCGCTTCATTATAATCGCCACTTCTTTCATAGACAGCCAGTGCAAACGCACCGATCGTCGCGATAGCCATCAAAAAGTTTTCATCGAAAACCTGGCCGTTTTTAATTCCTTTAAACGCTTTCTTTACAATGTCATATCCGATGATCAGATAAACTGCCAGATAGCAGATGAATCTCGGAATTCCCGTAATCGGAATGAAATGCAGAACGATCAGTAACACGGCTGCTATGATGATACGTATCAGCATTTTTTTCTGCTTTTTATTCATAACCTCTTTCCTCCCATCGCAAGTAGATCAACTCGCTCCGTTCTGTTGCAGCTTCACAGATCAGCTGCAGCATTCCATCTATTTGTTTAAATGCCCTGCCGCATCCGCAGCAGAGCATTCTCATTTCATCTTATAAATAAATTTCGCAATCGTCTTCTACTTTCTTACAGTTCTTCAGAACTTCTTTCATTACGCTGTCCGGATCCTGTCCTTCTTCGAATTCTACTTTCATTTTAAGCATCATGAAGTTTACACTTGCATCTTTAACACCAGCTGTGTTCTTTGCTGCTTCTTCCATTTTATTTGCACAGTTTGCGCAGTCAACTTCGATTTTGTAAGATTTCTTCATAGTAGTGATCTCCTTCTCATATATGTTTTATTCACGTTTTCATATGAACAATCATTCATATGTTTGATTGTATTATATCATCCCGCCCGTATATGTCAATACGTTTTAAAAAAAATCTCTTATAATTATGCACAAAAAAATCCCCTCAGTATTGTTGAAAATACTGAAGAGATTCTAAAAGCTATTCTTTCACCAGCAGCGCTACCGCTTCCGTCCACACGGTCTCGCAGAACTGATCCACACAACAGGCTTTTTCAAGGCGATATCCCGCCTGCAGGAATGCCTCGAGATCACGGGCAAGACTGGTTGCCTTACAGGATACATAAACAATCCGATTCACGCCATAAGAAAGAATCTTTGGCAGTGCCTTCGGGTGGATTCCGTCACGCGGCGGGTCGAGAACGATCACGTCCGGCTTTTCGGTCAGGTCATCCAGAACCTTAAGAACGTCACCGGCAATAAATTTACAGTTATCCAGTCCGTTCAGCTTCGCATTCTCCCTCGCTGCTGCAACGGCATCTTCCACGATCTCAACACCGATCACTTCTTTTGCTACCGGAGCAAGCAGCTGCGCGATCGTTCCGGTTCCGCTGTAAAGGTCAAACACTTCCATTCCACTGGTGTTCTGAATATAATCACGCACAATATTGTACAGTACCTCCGCAGCCAGTGAATTCGGCTGGAAGAAAGAAAATGTACTGATGCGGAATTTCAGTCCAAGCAGTGTCTCATAGAAATAGTCCTGACCGTAGAGGATCCTTGTCTCATCACTCTGAACTACATCTGAAAGGGAATCATTGAGAATATGCATGATTCCGACGATCTTACCTTCCAGCGGCAGTGCCAGAATCTGTTCTTTCAGCGGCTCCAGATCATATTCTTCCTGCGTGGTCGTTACCAGATGAACCAGAATTTCACCGGAAGTCACCCCTCGTCTCAGCATCAGGTGACGCAGATAACCGGTATGCTGCAGTTTTCTGTAATAGGTAGCTCCCTTTTCTCTGAAAAATTCTCTTACGCAGGTCAGGATATCGGTCATATCCTTATGCACCAGCTTACAGTCGTCCGTATTCAGGATATCATAAGTGCTTCCCTTTTTATGCAGTCCAAGAGAGAGCGGTCCGTCCTTATACTCGTCACCAAAAGAAAACTCCATCTTATTACGGTATCCGAACTCGATCGGGCTTCCGTGGATTCCTTCCCACTCAAAATCTGCCTGACCGTTCTCATCAACCTGACCGCCCTGAATCAATGCTTCCTCCAGAAGCTCCCGGATCTGCGTTTCTTTCATATGAAGCTGATTTTCGTATGACATCGTCTGATACATACAGCCGCCACATGCCGGAAAATTACTGCATACAGGCTCTCTGGTCTCCAGAGGAGATTTCTCCAGCACTTCCATGATACGTCCCTGTGCTCTTCCGGAACGCTTTTTCTGAATCATAAAGCGAACTTTCTGTCCCGGGATTCCATTTTTGATCAGGACCTTCTGGTCCTCCACATAAACATACCCTTTATTTGGAAAGTCTACCTTCTCTATTACACCTTCGTAAATTTCACCTTTTTTCATTCTATCTATCCTTCTATATATTTACAGTAAAACAGCCCCGGTTATTTGCCGGAGCTGCTTAAAATCATTTACTGTTCACTCCGTTCACAGCAACTTGATCAAAATCTATTCCAAATCACCTTCGGTGATGGGATTTTGCCCCGTATGTCTCGGGATTTTGCCATTATTCATGGCAAAACATCTCGCGGGATATTATCTGTGAACAGTAACAAAAATCATGCTACGCTTACTTTGCTTACTCTTCTTCATCCTCGAAGTAATCATCAAAATCATCATCGAAATCTTCTTCAAAATCTTCCAGATAATCCGGAGCAAAGAAGCGATATACTGCAAATGCGATTCCTGCAACTGCTGCAACAGCACCGATAATCGCCAGTACCCAGAGGACTGTATTCTTTTCTTTTTCGTCTTCTTTTTTCTTTAATGTAGCAAGTAAATCTTCAATCTTTTCGTTCAGATTTAAGTTGTTCAGGTTATTCAGATTCATGATGGACACCTTCCTCTCGCTCAAACTCTTGTTTATAAGTGACAGTATACCACTAATTGATTTTATTTACCATATTTTCTCGTAAATTTTCGATGATGTTTCGAATATTGGTTACTGTCCCCGCCAACAATATTTTCTTACTCTGTCACTTCCGATACCCCAACCTTTTCTCCAGGCCTTACTCTTGTCTCGATTCTTCCAACCATCAGTGCCCCGACTTCCATCATCAGGACCGTGCCAAAATTCATGGTTTTCAGCAGTGCATATTCTCTTGTATTTTCTTTGTAGATCGGATACACATCATTTGCGACCGGGTTGACCGTATGCAATACGCCCGGGATATGCACTCTTCTGGATTCAAATCCGTCATCGATATAAATATAATGATGATAATCATCCACGCATAGTTGCTGTGAACGGAGGGAACAGTAACAAAATATAATGTTTCAAAGGTTGAAAAGCTTATATTTTTTTCAGTTTTGCAAAAGCCGCAAACATTTTCTTGACTCCGACCTTATCAAAGTCCACCGTTACCTCGTAATCTCTGCCGCCTTCTACGATGTCTTTTACAATTCCCACACCAAATTTGATATGACGAACCGTATCACCCACACCATAATCCAGCGAATCTGCTTTTGTCACTTTAAAATTCTGCGGCTGGAATGCCTTTGTGTGGAAGTTTTTCTTCATCTGCAGATAGCTATTGAGCGGAGATTTTGTCTCCGGCATCTTCGGCTTATGTTCCTGTACGGTATGTCCAAGATCAACCAGTTCACGTGGGATTTCACGTACAAAACGAGATACTCGATTGTACTGCGTCTCACCACGTACCATACGCTGCTGTGCGCTGGTCAGCGTCAGCTCTTTCATGGCTCTTGTGATACCTACATAACACAGACGGCGCTCTTCTTCCATATCCGACTGATCTCCTGAAAAGATACACATACTGCCCGGGAACATGCCGTCTTCCATTCCTGCAAGATAAACATAAGGAAACTCAAGGCCCTTTGCACTGTGCAGTGTCATCAGTACAACATAGTCCTGATTCTCATCTACAGAATCAATGTCAGCGATCAGGGCGATCTCCTCGAGAAAACCGGATAAAGTAGCTTCCTGTTTCTGTTCCTTCATCGTCTCCTCATAAGAAACAGTCTTTGAGATCAACTCATCGATATTCTCCACTCTGGCTCTGGATTCCTCGGTATCTTCTGCTTTCAGTTCGTCCACATAACCGGTCAGATCAATGATCTCTTCCAGAAGTTCGGAAACAGAATACGCCTGAGCCTTACTCTTCAGTGACTGAATAAAGGTAACAAAGCCATCGACCTTAGATAAACTTCTGCCGATAGACGGTACTTCCTCTGCCACACGAAGGGCATCATAAAAACTGATATTCATCATGTCCGCATAATCCTGGATTCTGCCGACCGTCGTGGCTCCGATTCCTCTCTTCGGAACATTCAGGATTCGTCTCACCGCAAGATCATCCGCTGCATTATCTACGGTTTTCAGATAGCAGAGAAGGTCTTTGATTTCTTTACGTGCATAGAAATTTACGCCGCCCACGATCTTATACGGGATATTCGCAAGCAGGCACTTTTCTTCAAAAAGACGGGACTGAGCGTTTGTACGGTAGAGAACTGCACAGTTATGATACTCCGCAGTTCCTTCTCTATGCCGTTTTGCAATATCCCCGACTACAAATTCCGCTTCTTCATATCCGTTCATAAACTGGCGGAAATGAATCTTCTCTCCTTCCGGATTCTCTGTCCAGAGCGTCTTTTCCTTACGTTCGGTATTATTCGCGATCACACCGTTCGCCGCATTCAGGATATTCTGGGTGGAACGGTAGTTCTGCTCGAGGCGGATGACTTTCGCATTCGGGAACACTCTCTCAAACCCAAGGATATTTCCGATATTTGCTCCACGGAATTTATAAATGGACTGGTCATCATCACCGACTACGCAAAGATTCTCATATCTCGATGCAAGAAGACTTACAAACTTAAACTGTGCGGTATTCGTATCCTGATACTCATCCACCATAATGTAACGAAAACGTTCCTGATAATACTGCAGAACATCTCCGCAGTTCTGGAACAATTCCACCGTCTTACAGATCAGATCATCAAAATCCAGGGCATTGTTTCTGCGAAGCGCTGCCTGATATTCGCGGTAGACCTGTGCCGCACGTTTCTGATTAAAGTCGGCACCCGCATTCATCTCCATCTCATCCGGATTCAGAAGTTCATCCTTTGCGTGGGAAATCTGTGTCAGAAGTGCTCTCTCCCTCACCTTCTTTGTATCGATATTCATTTTACGACAGATTTCCTTTATCAGGGTCTTCTGGTCATCCGCATCATAGATTGTAAAATTATTATCATAGCCAAGGCGGTCAATATGTCTGCGCAGGATTCGCACGCAGGTAGAATGAAAGGTCGATACCCATACACTGCCACCATCACTGCCGGCGATCTTATCCACACGTTCTCTCATCTCATGAGCTGCTTTATTTGTAAATGTGATCGCCAGGATATTCCACGGATTCACACCTTTCTCTGCGATCAGATATGCAATCCTGTGTGTCAGGACTCTGGTCTTCCCGGAACCGGCTCCTGCAAGGATCAGAAGCGGACCCTCTGTATGTAAAACAGCTTCTTTCTGTCGGTCATTCAATGTATCATAGATTGTACTCATCAATTTACTCCTGTTTCTGTTTGGTTATATATGTCGAACTGATGTTTTCATGTTATCTGTCTATTATACATGAAACCTGCTACATGGTAAAGAAAAAGAGTTCGCAAATTAATTTACAAAAACCATTTACAAGTAGTATTTAAAACTATATAATAGAGCGTGCAGGTATATAAAATACCATTCTGCCTGTACACGCGGGCAAAGGAGATGAATTTATGTCAGTAAATACAGAATCTATGATCCGAAATATTCTGGAACGTGTGTCCCGGATCGGTTATGTAAAACCGGAGGATATTCCCAATATAGATCTTTATATGGATCAGGTCACTACTTTTATGGAAGCGCAGCTTGCTCATTCTAAACGTTATGAAGATGACAAGATCCTTACAAAGACCATGATCAACAATTATGCCAAGAATAACCTGCTTCCTTCCCCTGAGAAGAAGCGCTATTCGAAAGAGCATCTGCTGGTTCTGATCTTTATTTACTATTTTAAAAACATTTTATCGATCAGCGATATCCAGACTCTGCTCGGACCACTGACCGATAAATATTTCAAGTCCGAGGAGGACATGAATCTTACTGCAATCTATAATGAAGTATTCAGTATGGAAAAAGGCCAGATCGAAGCTCTCCAGAAAGAACTCGTGGAGCGCTACGAGATTGCGCAGGGAACTTTTGAAGATGCTCCGGAAGAAGACAGAGACTTCCTGAAATTATTCTCCTTCATCTGTCTTCTCAGCTTTGATGTCTACGTAAAGAAAATGCTGATCGAGCAGATGATCGACGAACTCCGTGTTTCCACAGAACCGGATCCGAAACATAAGAAAAAATAATACAGTATCAGACATTCAGTCCCTGTAACGCAAAAATTACCTGCATCACTGCAGGTAATTTTTTCATTCTCACTGTTTTTCTTCCTGTTTCTCATCACTTTCTACAGCATCTTCCGGATTATCTGTTGTACTTTCGTCAGAACTTCTGGCTACTGCATTTTCCGGTGCATCTGTCGGCTTTGTGATCATGATATTTCCCAGATCTTCTACCGTCTCTTCCTTAGAAAGACTTTCTTTATATTCCTCGCGTTCTGCACGCTTGGAATAATTAATCTTTACCATAAATGCAAGTCCGATAAGCAGAAAGATCACAAGAATATAATATCCTGCAGAAAGCAGAACTTTTTTTCTGTGTCTGTGACTATGACGTGACATACAAACGTTCCTTTACATTATTCTGCTGCTGTTTCAGTTTCTGCAGCTTCTGCATTCTGATCTGTAACGTTATCTGCTACTTCACTTTTGTCAAGAAGTGTGATTGCTCCAAGGAACGGAAGTGTTACTTTAAGTTCTCCTGTCTTAGGATCGATCTCATCAATTGTAACAAATACAACTTCTCCTGTTTCCGGATTGATCAGCATGATGATCAGATCTTCCGCTTTCTTTTCTTTTGCTGCATCAATTGTAATCTTTGCTTCAATATCACCATCTGTAGTATAGATGATCTGATTGCCAACTTCTGCTGCAAGATCAATGAATGGTGTTGTAAATTTGTATTCTGTCAGGTCAATCTTTTCACCTGATTTGGTTTCTACATTATGAACATCTTCAATCTTCAGGATCTGTGCTACTTCTTCAACAGTTGCTGTCTTATTCTCATCATTAACTTCTTTCAGAACAGACTTAACTGTTTCATTCTTTGTATACTTGTTCAGCGCTTCTTCAGATGTTACATCGATCGTTTTAACTACAAGTTCTGCTCCCTGCGGAAGATTAGCCGAAACAACCTTCGGTGCTTCCGGGATGATCTGTCCGATACTTGGTCCTGCAAATACTGTTGCAGACATGCTTACTACCATTGCTGCAATTACACCTAACATTACTTTTTTCTTCATATTAGCCTTGCCTCCTTAATTATGCTAACCCATTTTTCTCTATAACAAGACACTTAACATGTCCGTCATACTTTTTCATAAAACAGATCAATGATCAGCTGCTGCAGAGCATCTTCATCCGGATAAAACTCATCATGAAGCTCTCCCGCCTGATCCTGACCTTCTATCTGGATAAAACCGTCATCTGTCAGCTCTGATTTCTTCAGAATGCTGATCAGATCAAGATACTGATTTCTGTTAATGCTGGTCTGCAGATAATCTTTCATGGAATCCAGGGAATCCCACATCTTCTCCAGCTGACTTTTATCCATCGACTTCATCTTGTTCACATACGCCATTCCATATGCCTTCTGCCGTTCCATACGGCCATCATTACTGAAGTCTATCGATGTATCTCTGTACTGAAGGAACGGTTTGATCGTTGTGTCATCCAGAGTTATCTGTGCCCCTTCATACATTTCCGGATATTCTGCCTCCAGATTACTGTTCGGCACAGTAACTGTGATTCCACCCACAAGTTCATTAATATATGGCATAGAATCCTGATTCGTCACAACATAGCGTTTGATCGGTACTCCGCCAAACAAAAGTGAAACAGCCTCACAAAGATTCTCACAGCTGACTTTACCGCCATCACCATACGTGTATGCATATCCTATATGTGTGTGGTAAAATCCCATATTGCTTCCATCAAGTGAATATTGCCTGATCTGTGTTATCGTATCCCTGTTAACAGAAACAACCGATATTTTATCTGTTTTTTCATTCATAACCAGAAGCTGAATACTGTCCGCCCTGGCTTTATTTCCATACCGGACTTTCGCTTCCATCTTACCGGTCGAATCCACACCGGCATACAGAATACTGGTTACACGGTTATTATAGCGGTACTTTTCACCTTTATAGACAATGTCTCTGTATCCGCTGCCCACATTGTTTGAAGTCCCACGTATATCCATGGCTTTCTGTTTCTGTAGCTCACTGAAAACGCCAGCCACTGCTGCTATAAAAACCACTGCACATACGATCACACTTCCAATGATCTGTTTCCTCCGTGCACGCTTTCGATGCCTGTCACAGCGGTGGTCTCTGTGGCTGTGATGACTACTTCTTCGATTTTCCATTTACTTTTTTCCTGTTTGATGATTTTTTATTTTTCTTCTCGGATTTTTCTCCATATCCGTAGCCATATCCATAACCGTAACCATATCCATAACGTCTTTCAGTCAGTTTCATTTTATTAACTACCGCGCCAAGAATATTGATTCCTGCATACTCCATCTGACGCCGCGCTTTCTCTGCCTGAGCACGTTCCGTAAATCCACTCTCGATCACCAGAACAGTTCCATCACACTGTTTTGTGATCAGAAGTCCGTCAATAACCAGGTTTAACGGTGGAGTATCCACAATTACATAATCATAAACACTTCTCAGAAATTGAATCAGTTCCTGAAACAGTGGTCCGGAAACCAGTGCACTCGGATTTGGTGCCTTGGCACCTGTGAAGATCATATCCATCCATGGATCATCTGTATGATAAATGATTCGCTCCTTTGGAACCTCCCCACAAAGATACTCACTGAGTCCTTCTTTGTCGCCGATAATATTATATCTCACCTGCGTCGTAGAGTTTCGAATGTCACCATCCAGATAAAGCACTCTTTTCTCCAGACTGGCCATGCTCTTTGCAAGGCGGAAAGCAATTGAAGACTTTCCTTCGTGTGCAACCGAGCTGGTCACGGCAACCACTTTAATATTATTTCCACTCAGCTGAACATTGCCTCTCAGAACATTGATTGCTTCATTCACTCCAAAAGGCACCTTGCTGATCTGCGGTTCGATAATCTCTCTCTGCTGTCCCATCGGACGATTTTCGCGGAGCAGGTCATCAAACAGTTCGCTTATTCTGTCATCTCTGCCCATCACTTACTCCTTCATATCTTCATAATACGGTATAACCGCAAGAACCGGCATGCGAAGATCCTTACGCACATTCTCATCTGTCTTCAGGGTTGTATCCGTCAGATACTTCACGCAGACCAGACCACAGGCAAGAACGATTCCAAACGCTGCACCGATTGCGATATCCCTCATCAGGCCGGAAGATACCTCTTCAACAGCTCCTGCCTCTGAATAATCAATAACCGTAGGCTCACTGCTTCCGATAACCTGATAAATGCGGTCAATACCTGTATTCATCAATGCATTGGCAATATCCCGGCACAGTTCAATATCGCCACATGTCACACAGATCTGAATGATATGTGAGTCCTGCGGATTCGTAACCTCAACCAGTTTTGACAGCTGTTTGTAATCAAGATCCAGATCCAGATCTTTGATTACCTGTTTAAGTACATTACGGCTCTTAATGATCTTCGCATAATCTTCTGTCAGTTCTGAACTCAGCTGCAGATCTGAAACAGAGATCACAGATTCATTATTGGTAATAAAAATTGATGCATCTGCCTGGTAGGATGGCTTCATCAGGAATGTATGGTAGCATCCCATCAGAACCGCTCCAATAAGCATTGCCAGAAAGATTATCTTCCATTTATCAACAATGACCCAGAACAGTTCCAAGAGATCAATCTCGACTTCGTCCTGCTGCATAGCTGCCGCATCCATAAATGTCGTGCTTTCACGCGAAGCAGTCTGCTGTATCCTGGGCTGAATGTTCTTTTCTCTTCTTTCCATCTTCTCTCCTTCCACTAACGTTTCGAATAAATTTGTTTCTTCACTTTTTATATGTGTCAAAACCTTATTCCGCTATATTATATCATACCCCCCCGTATTTGTCATCGTATAAAACAGATGTTTTTTTATGTTGTTCTGCAAAAAAAATTACCTGCATCACTGCAGGTAATTTTTATTTACATAGCCGCTCTTTCCAAGTCTCTTTGAATATACATACCAGTAGGTACTTCCACTGGAATCCTGAACCTGAACGGTATCTCCATTATTCAACTGTCCGATCTCATTTGAGTCATCATACGCTTTTGCACTACGAAGCGCCAGATAGCCACTCTTAACCTTAACGGTCTTTGTAACCGTTGCAGCTGCCGCACTGTCTTTTACCAGATAATCTTTATTTACATATCCGCCTTTTCCAAGTCCCGGCACATACACCAGCCAGTAAGAACTGTCACTCGCATCTGCGATCTGAACCTTATCCCCAGAATAAAGCTCCGCAACTTCGTTCGAAGATTTAAACGCCTTATCATTTCGAAGTGCCAGATAGCCACTCTTAACGCTTACATAACGCTCGCTGGAAGAGTTCGCCAGATATCTGCGATTTACATATCCGGATTTTTTAAGGCGGGATGCATATACATACCAGTAGGTACTGCCGCTGGAATCAGTCACATCGACGGTATCACCCGTATAAAGCTTACCGATCTCATTCTTATCATCGTACGCCTTCGCATTTCGGAGTGCAAGATAGCCGTCCGCGACCGTGACCGTATAGGTAGTGGTAGCCGCCCAGCCTGTCTGCGCCGTCATCGGCATCGCGAGCATAAGCGCGATCACAAATGCAAAAATACGTTTCAGGACTCCTGACCTCTGCATTGTGGAAAATCTCTTCTTCATAATGTTACCCTCCTTTGTATTTAGTTTTTGCCCCCTGTGACAAGCCTTCGAGTAAATACGACACCGAGTTACTGTTCACTCCGTTCACAGCAACTTGGTCAAAATCCATTCCAAATCACCTGCGGTGATGGGATTTTTCCCTGCATGTCTCGGGATTTTGCCATTATTCATGGCAAAACACCTCGCGGGATACTACCTGTGAACAGTTACGACACCGAACCGTTCTTGTCAAATTTTTTATTATAGTTTATCATATAGAAAGCAACTTTCTGTAAGATTAAATTTCTCAGGAGGATATATAGTTTATGCGAAAATTTTTATCTGTTTTTCTGACCGGATGCCTGCTTTTACTGCTTCCGGCCACCGTCTGGGCTTCCCAGGAAACCACCTATGAAAGCGAACAGGGACAGGCCATGATAAAAGCCCCTTCATCTGCTTCCGGCGATTCTTCATCTGCCGAAACCGATGACTCGGATTTTTCTTCCGGTGATGACGAAGGAACCCTAAGTTCTTCCGATTCCTCATCCAGTATGGACTGGTCAGCCGCCAATACAGCATCCACCCCGTCCACCTCTTCCAGACAGTTTACCGTCTGCATCGATCCTGGACATCAGGGCAGCTGGGTAGACATGAGTGCCCAGGAGCCTATGGCACCGGGTTCCTCTCAGACAAAAAACAAAGCCACGACCGGAACCTCCGGTAACTACTCTAAAGTTCCGGAATACGAAGTCAATCTCGAAGTTTCCCTTGTTCTTCAGAAAGAACTGACTTCCCGCGGATATAAAGTCGTGATGACCCGTGAAGATAACGACAAAGCCATCAGCAATAAAGAACGTGCCGAGTTTGCAACGGAAGCCGGTGCCGATATTACGGTCCGCATCCATGCAAACAGTGACAACAGTGCTTCTGCTGCTGGCGCGCTTACGATGGCGCCGACCAGTTCAAACCAGTATCTTGATAAAGATATCATCGAGAAAAGTAATACGCTTGCTTCCTGTATCATCGACAGCTACTGCAACGCCACCGGTCTTGCCAATAAAGGAGTCATCTCTGCCGACAATATGACCGGTACAAACTGGAGCACGATTCCGGTCGCTATCCTCGAAATGGGATTTATGAGCAATCAGAGTGATGATCTCTATATCACCAACTCCGCCAACCACGAGACCATGGCAAAGGGAATCGCTGATGGAATCGATGCCTACTTTAACACAGTCGAACCGAATGTCACCGCTGTCGGAGAACATCTCGCCGATCTGACCGATTCTCTGGAAAAGAACTACACCGATCCACTTGAACAAAAAGGCGAGCTCTGGGCGATCGCAGCCATGGATCTGAAAACACAGGCCTACAGTACCGTCAACGCTGAACAGTCCATGCAATCAGCCAGCGTCATCAAAGCCTTCATCATGGCTGCCGTTTACGATAAGCTGGTATACCCGAACGAAGGAACTACAGTCTCATCAGATTATGAAAGTACTCTGAAACCGCTCCTCACCAGCATGATCACTGTCAGCGATAATGACTCTGCAAACGAACTGGTACGTAAACTTGGCGGAGGAGATTTCCAGGCAGGTGCAGCCATCGTCAATGAATTCTGTCAGGAACGGAATTACACATCCACGCATCTTGGCCGAGAATTCCTTGCCACGGATCCGACCGATGATAATTACACCAACGCTTCCGACTGCTGCCGTCTGCTCTCTGAAATTTATAACAGTTCTCTTGTAAATGCAGACGCATCTGCCGAAATGCTCTCACTGCTTCAGGCCCAGACAAAGACAGAAAAGATTCCGGCAGGCGTTCCATCCGGCGTGTCAACTGCAAACAAGACCGGCGAACTTGCTGATTCTGATAAACTTGGTGTCGTAGAAAATGATATCGCCATTGTTTTCGATGAGAATCACCCATACGTGCTCTGCGTTCTCTCCAATAATATTCAGAACAATACCAGTGCACAGGATACGATCAAAAAGATCTCCGCGGATGTCTACACCTACATGACAACAAAGCAAAAATAATACATAGTTCCGGTATTACCCTGTAATATTTGAGGAACGTAAAAAGGAACAGGCTTTTGGATCAACTCCATCGCCTGTTCCTTTTCTTTGTATTTCTTTTGTATTCTTTATTCTTCTGTTTTTTCTGCTGCTTCTTTTTCCTTCATTCTGGAAAAGACCATTTCATATCCGTCGTTACCATAATTAAGAGAACGATTTACACGGCTGATCGTAGCTGTAGACGCACCTGTTTTCTCGGAAATATCCAGATATGTGCGTTTGTCTGTCAGCATCTTCGCAACTTCAAAACGCTGTGACAGAGAAAGAAGTTCATTTATCGTACATACATCTTCAAAGAAAGTATAGCACTCTTCCTTATTCTTCAGACAAAGGATTGCTTCAAATAAATGGTCAACCTCTTCTGTTCTGATTTTTTTACCCATAACCCTGCTCCTTTAGTTACATTCATTATATGTTCTGTTTCACATACATAATATTTTAACACTTTAACATGTGAAAAGCAAGCTCTATTTTAGCACATCACCGCAGTCACGTAATCCTTGAATTTTATTTCCATATCAAGTATACTTAGAACAAATGTACGTATTAACTTTTTAATAAAATGGAGCATTACTATGGATTTATTTGAATACGCAAAATCAAAGACTCTCGACCGCGAATCTCCGCTGGCCTCCCGCCTTCGTCCGACTACCCTCGACGAAGTTGTCGGTCAGGAGCATATCGTAGGAAAAGAT
>CAVBPN010000208.1:0-18549 GCA_963597235.1 bacterium | reverse complement strand
AATTATTGTATCGTGCGATCAAAGCCGATAAACTGACTTCCGTCATCTTCTACGGACCGCCCGGAACCGGCAAGACCACCCTTGCAAAGGTCATCGCAAACACGACCAGTGCAAGCTTTACCCAGATCAACGCGACAGTTGCCGGAAAGAAAGATATGGAAGAAGTTGTAAAAGAGGCTCAGGACCGCCTCGGTATGTACGGAAAGAAAACGATCCTGTTCATCGACGAGATCCATCGCTTTAATAAAGGCCAGCAGGATTATCTGCTTCCGTTTGTGGAAGACGGTACGATCATTCTGATCGGTGCCACTACTGAAAATCCTTATTTCGAAGTCAACGGGGCTCTTCTTTCCCGTTCCATCATCTTCGAACTGAAACCACTCAGCAACGAAAATATCCGCACCTTGCTTCTTCGTGCGGTAAACGACTGTGACAAGGGTATGGGAAATTATGGTGCCGTGATTGATGATGATGCCCTGGAATTTCTCGCAGATATGGCAGGCGGTGATGCCCGCAGTGCCCTGAATGCAGTAGAGCTTGGTATCCTCACCACCCCGAAGAGCGAGGACGGTTATATCCATCTGACTCTGGATGTTGCCTCTGAATGTATCCAGAAACGAGTCATCAAATACGATAAAAAAGGAGATAATCATTACGATATCATCTCCGCATTTATAAAGAGTATGCGTGGTTCTGATCCGGACGCCGCCGTCTACTACCTTGCAAAGATGCTCTATGCCGGTGAAGATGTAAAGTTCATTGCACGCCGCATCATGATCCTTGCTTCTGAGGATATCGGAAACGCAGACCCACAGGCACTGCAGGTTGCCGTGGCCGCAGCGCAGGCCGTCGAGCGTGTCGGCATGCCCGAATCTCAGATTATCCTTTCTCAGGCAGTTACCTATATGGCCTGTGCCCCTAAGAGCAACGCCGCCGTGAATGCAATCTTCTCCGCCATGGATTCTGTCAAAAAGACTGAAACCACCGTTCCTGTTCATCTGCAGGATGCGCACTATGGCAGCCATGAAAAACTTGGTAAGGGAATCGGATATAAATATGCACACGATTATCCGAATCACTATGTCGATCAGCAGTATCTGCCATCGGAAATCGCAGGCGAACGGTTCTATGAGCCAGGAGATCTCGGATATGAAAAAACAATCAAAGAATATCTGCACAAGATCAAAGGATAACTTTTTATCTCAGTATACAACGAAAGGCGAGGATTCATTCCCCGCCTTTGATATTTCCTGTCTTTTCAGATCAGTTCTCCCATCAACATTCCATAGATATCCTGGGATTTCTTAGCCCAGCTGTGGCACATCGCCTGTGCCGCTTCCAGTCCCGGTGCTGCCAGCGTCAGATCCAGTACGGTAGTGTCCTTCTCGATGATCTGACAGCGCACTGCGTATTTTCCCTGAGGTGTCGTATAGTAATCTGCAGGTGTCAGGATACGCTCCTGCACCTGACCGCCATGTGTCTGCAGATACTCTTTTACTTCGTTCTTGATCTCTCCCGACAGTTCCTTTTCAAAATAAGAAAGCGTCTTTCTTCCCTCTTCTGTGATCTCATAATAAGAACTGTTGGAAATCGTCCGTTTTCGCAGAAGTTCTGTTTCTGTCAGCTCAGAAAGTACTTTCTGAAGCTGAAAATAATCCGTATAATCTCTGTCCAGTATAAACTCTGAGATCTGAGAATTTGTCAGTGTTTCTTTTGAATGTTTCGCCATATATAAAACAATCAGTTTATAAGTTGTAAATGGTTCTGCCATTACAATCACCTCTTTCTCATACAAGTCAGGCTTTCTTCTTTCGCATTCTCCGGCTGTATCACAGCCTTTACTGCAGCTGCTTTCCCTGCCAGCTTTCCCGAATCTTCATCTCATGATGCAGAAGATTCAAAACTTCTCTCTTTCGGCTGGCCCACAACGGCGCGATCAGCAGTTTCTCCGGTCCATCCCCGGTCATCCTGTGGATCACGATCGACGGATCCAGATGTTCCAGACACTCTATCAGTAAATTCAGGTATTCTTCTCTTTCGTAAACATGAAACTTCCCGGCCAGATAATCATCTGCCAGATCAGTTCCCTTCAGCACATGCAGAAGCTGGAGTTTGATTCCCTGTATATCCTTCCCGTTCAGGTACTTCATCGTTTCCAGAATATCCGCTTCGGATTCTCCGGGAAGTCCCAGGATCGTATGCACGATCACCTGAATTCCCCGCTCCCGCAGGTTCTTTACCGCTTCCTCAAAACAGGAAAGCGGATATCCGCGCCGGATATAAGCGGCAGTATGCTCATGCATCGTCTGGAGTCCAAGTTCCACCCATACAGGTTTTATCTTATTCAGCTCATCCAGTAATTCCAGTATGTCCTCACCCAGACAGTCCGGTCTGGTTCCAATCGACAAAGCCACCACCGACGGATGAGAGATCGCCTCTGCAAAAATCTTCTGCAGATACTCTACCGATGCATAGGTATTTGTATACGCCTGAAAATAAGCGATATACTTATGGATCGGTCGTTTCGCGGAAAGAATCGCGATCTGACTGTTGATCTGCTCTGTCACCGACAGCGCCGCGTCTGCTGCAAAATCTCCGCTTCCGCCGGCACTGCAGAAAATACATCCACGGCTTCCAAGCTTCCCATCCCGGTTCGGACAGGACATACCTCCATTTAAAGTTACCTTATAGACTTTTTCTCCAAAAGTCTCCCTGAGCATATAATCCAGTGAATGATACGGTTTCCCGTTCCAGTTCTTCTGTATCGCTGTCGTCATTCTCATACACCGGTGCCTTCGCTCTGAACTTCTTCCTCTGTCTCCTTCGGCATATAATTATCAAAGATCTTCATCAGGAAGAAGGAATTACAGTATGCGATCAACCCAAATCCCATCAGCAGGAACAGCACGATCAGCGTAGACTGAACCATATAAGACTGCACAAACAGGATCAGGATTGGACAGAGCCCGATGAGCACCATGACAACTGTATACGGAAGATGACGGATTGCCATAAAGAGCGCATTTTTGATCGTGTTTTTAATTGAATTATAAAATCTGGCAAGAATCGGATAAACATACAGAAACAGGACAAAATAAATGATCGCAAATGCCATAAAGATCACATGAAAGATCTGTCCTGCACTTCCCGGCATAGACTTCGCCACATTGAGATCCAGGTAAAGGATCACAGCGACCGCGATCATGATCAGATTAATGATCGTTGCCTGTTTAAAGTTCTGCTTAAAAGATTTAAAAAAACTTCTGACAATATAAGCTTCTTCATTTCTTACCATCTTCAGAGTCACATAATACATGGCAGTGATCGATGCCCCGGCAGTGACGATCGGAATACAGCAGACCAGGCAGATAATATTCAGAATGCACAGATCCGCCACCTTATTCATAAATGTAAAAAACTTATTGTCCATACTGAAAAAATGTCCCATATGCACAGCTCCTTTGTTTTCCGGTACTGATACACCTGTAAATGATCTGTGTACCATCCTCTGTCTTACAGTATAACGAAAATCCCGCGAAAAAGCAATCAAAACCCAAACAGTTGTTTTGCAGTTCCTGTTCGCCAGTATATTACCAGGCACTTATCACGGCATAATGAGCTGGTCGACCGTCACCAGTTCATATCCCTGTTCTCTCAGTTCATCAGCCACTTTTAGAGCAGCCTCGACAGAAGTATCATATTCATCATGCATCAGAATGATTGCCCCATCCTCGATCTGTTCCTGCACCGTACGAACAATTTTTTCTGTATTCTGTACTTTCCAGTCCAGCGTATCGATCGTCCAGAACACCGGAAGCATCTCCACACAGAGTTCCAGATTTTTCTTCCAGGCTCCAAAAGGCGGCCGCATATACTGCGGATAAACACCGGTTGTCTCATAGATCAGATTATTTGTTTTCAGGATTTCTTCTCTTGCCTTCGTCTCATTTAATTTATCCAGCTGTACATGATGGTACGTATGATTTCCCACCAGATGCCCTTCCTCCTGCATGCGCTGCACCAGTTCCGGATATTGTTCAATCTTTTCACCCAAAAGAAAAAACGATGCTTTGATATCTCTTTCTTTCAGACCATCCAGAAGGAGTGACGTATGTCTGAGATCCGGTCCGTCATCAAATGTCAGTGCCGCCCGGGGATGCTGCGATTCCTTTGCCCCTTCTTCCGTCACAGCGGCTTTTAATGCCCGTTCCTGTACAGACTGTTCTACCAGTCGAAGCATCCCCTGCCCGGCGAAATGTTCTGCCAGTGCTCTTCCCGAAGCACGGCGCACTTCCGGCTCCGTATGACTCATCCAGATCACAGCAATGACCAGCAATCCTGCCAAAATCATGATTCCTGCTTTTCTTTTATTCATATCTCAGATTCAGATTCCAGACACAACTATTATTCTGTTTAGTATATGAAATATGGCAGAAAAAAAGCACCAAAGGCTTAGAAAAAGCCCTCAGTGCTTAGAAAACATCTTATATTATTTTCCCAGCATGATCTTCAGCTGTGCCTCGATTGCATCGACGCATTTCTCAAAACCAAGTTTTCCGCTGTTCAGGCAAAGATCATAATTTGTCGCATCATTCCATACACCACCTGTGAATTTACGGTAGTAGTCCTGTTTACGCTTGTCATCTTTGAGAAGGAATTTCTCCACATCTTCTCTTGATCCGGAGATTTTCTCGGAAGCCTGCTCTACACGGAACTCCCACGGTGCATGAATGAATACACGTAACGTATTCGGACGGTCTTTAAATACATAGTTTATACAGCGACCTACGATCACGCAGGATTCTTTTTCTGCAAGATCTGTAGCTACTTTTGCCTGGTAATTAAAAAGGTTCTCGTCGGAGATAAAATCCTTACTGCCCGGCTGGTGCAGATCACCTTTGTAAACGGTATCCTTATTACCGAAAAAAGAACTTTTGACCTTATCGCCGTCCTCTACTTTACCGAAAAGCTTTACATCAATTCCGCTCTCATCGGATGCCATCTGAACGATCTGCTTATCATAGAAAGAGATTCCCAGACGCTCTGCCAGCATTTTTCCAACGGTACGTCCGCCGCTTCCATACTGTCTTGCAATTGTGATTACAACCTGATCCATATCGATTCCTCCTTATTCTCCCAGATATGCTTTCTGGACAGATTCATCATGAAGCAGATCATCTGCCTTGCCTTCCAGAGTGATGCTTCCTGTCTCAAGGACATACGCTCTGTCAGCGATAGAAAGGGCTTTCTTTGCGTTCTGCTCAACGAGGAGAACGGTTGTGCCGCTTTCACTTACCTCTTTGATAATATCAAAGATCTCATTTACAAAGATCGGGGACAGACCCATGGACGGCTCATCCATCAGAATGATGCTCGGTTTACTCATCAGAGCACGTCCCATCGCAAGCATCTGCTGCTCACCACCGGAAAGTGTACCGGCACGCTGTCCTGTACGTTCTTTCAGACGCGGGAATCTCTTGTATACCATCTCAAGGTTCTGTGCGATCTCGTTTTTATCTTTTCTCGTGTAGGCTCCCATCAGAAGGTTTTCGTATACAGACATATCTGCGAATACACGTCTTCCTTCCGGTACGTGCGCCATACCCATCTCTACAATCTTATGTGCCGGTGTCTTTGTGAGGTCTTTTCCACCGAACATGATGCTTCCTGTCTTGGCCGGAATGATTCCGGTCAGGGTCTGCAGAGTCGTTGTCTTACCTGCGCCGTTCGCACCGATCAGTGCGATAACTTCTCCCTGTTCTACATGAAAGGAAATTCCCTTCAATGCCTGGATGACACCATAATAAACCTGGAGATCTTTTACTTCCAACATTGACATTTGACTTTCCTCCTTATTCTCCCAGATATGCAGTGACAACTGCCGGATCCTTCAGGACCTTCTGTGTCTCGCCCTGCGCAAGCACCTGTCCGAAGTTCAGTACGGTAAGTTCTTCACAGATACCGCCGACCAGTTTCATATCATGCTCGATCAGAAGAGTGGTCATATTAAAATGTTTTTGCACGAAACGGATAGTATCCATCAGTTCCTGTGTTTCATTCGGGTTCATACCTGCTGCCGGCTCATCCAGAAGAAGAAGCTTCGGATCAGTAGCCAGGGCGCGGGCAATCTCGAGCTTACGCTGTTTACCATAAGGAAGGTTTCCTGCAAGAGTATCTGCTTCTTTATCGAGGTCAAACACCTTCAGGATCTCCATTGCCTTTTCATTCATTTCTTTCTCTACTTTGTGATACTTCGGAAGTCTTAAGATTCCGGTCAGTGTAGAGTAAGTATGATGATTGTGAAGTCCTACTTTGACATTGTCAAGAACCGGCATGTCTTTGAACAGTCGGATGTTCTGGAATGTTCTCGCGATACCTGCCTTATTGATCTCGATCGTACTCTTTCCTGTGATATCCTGTCCGTCCAGTTTAATGATACCTTCTGTTGGTTTATACACACCTGTCAGAAGGTTAAAAATTGTTGTTTTACCTGCACCATTCGGCCCGATCAGACCATACAGCTGGCCTTTTTCAATAGATACGTTGAATCCGTCAACTGCACGAAGACCGCCGAACTGGATTGCCAGATGATTTACTTCCAACATTGCCATAGTTAAGCTGCCTCCTTTTTGTTCTTAGTACCTTTGATCTTTTCCATTACACGCGCTCTCCAGTTTCTTGCAGCCGGTGCCCAGTTAAAGAGCATCATAACGATCAGGACGATCGCATAGATCAGCATACGGTAGTTTGCGAATCCACGAAGAAGTTCCGGAAGTGCATACAGGATGATCGTTGCTATTATAGAGCCTCTTAAATTTCCGATTCCGCCAAGCACAACATATACCAGAATCAGAATAGACATATTATAATCAAATCCGGATACTTTTAACATGGAAAGATTATGTGCATAAAGCACTCCGGCAACACCTGCCAGTGCAGCTGAAACAGTAAATGCGAGAAGCTTGAATTTCGTAATATCGATACCGACAGATTCTGCTGCGATACGGTTATCTCTGGTTGCCATAATTGCACGTCCGCTTCTGGAATTAACCAGGTTCTGTACAACAAATAATGTGATCAGAACAAGGATAATACCTATCGGGAAGAAATAGTGCTTCACATCTTTATATAATGCACCGGTTCCTGAGATACCGAGTGCACCTTTGAGTATCTGTTTTCCGCCTGTTCCAAGTTTCAGATTTGCAGAACTTGTAGCAACATGAATTCCAGCATCATCGATTCCAACATAAAGAACGTTGATGAGATTTTTTATGATCTCTCCGAATGCCAATGTTACAATTGCCAGATAGTCACCCCGGAGTCTGAGTACCGGTATACCGATGATCACACCAAATACAGCTGCCACAGCGGCTCCGATCAGAATCGCAATAATAAAACGCGGCACCTGCGGAATATCACTTGCAACATGAGAGAACAGTGCACTGGAATACGCTCCCACACACATGAATCCTGCATGTCCCAGACTCAGCTCTCCCGAGAAACCTACGACCAGATTCAGTGATATCGCAGCGATCGTATATACACAAAGCGGAACCATAAGCCCCATCAGAAGGTTTGACAGATGTCCTGTAGAAGAAAGAATCTCTACTATGATAAACAGTACGATCACAAAGCCATAGTTGATGAGACTGTTTTTAGTTGTTTTGTTTATATTTTTCATATCCGTCACCCCTTATACTTTCTCCTGGATGTTCTTTCCGAACAATCCGGTTGGTTTAACAAGGAGTACCACGATCAGAACGGCAAAACAGATCGCATCCGCAACCTGAGAAGAAATATATGCTTTACCGAAAATCTCGATCACGCCCAGCAGGATTCCACCTACCATAGCACCCGGGATTGAGCCGATACCGCCAAATACAGCTGCAACGAAAGCTTTGATACCAGGCATTGCTCCTGTATATGGTGTCAGTGTCGGATATGTCTGGCAGAGCAGAAGTCCTGCGATCGCTGCCAGTCCGGAACCGATGGCAAATGTCAGTGAAATTGTTGCATTGACATTAACTCCCATGAGCTGTGCAGCATCACGGTCTTCGGAAACTGCCTGCATGGCACGTCCCGGTTTTGTCTTCTTTACAAAAAAGTTCAGCCCGATCATGATCACGATGCAGGCAAGGATCGTTACAATGGTGATTCCTTTGATCGTCAGCTCTCCGTCAAAAAGAGACAGGGACGGAACATCAATAACCGTTACAAAGCTCTTCGCATCTGCCCCGAATACGAGCAGAGCCAGATTCTGAAGCAGATAACTGACTCCGATTGCCGTGATCAGTACAGCAAGGTTGGATGATGCTTTACGGAGAGGGCTGTATGCAACCTTCTCGATAACCATACCAAGAACTGTACAGAATACAACGGAAAGTGCAACTGCCAGAACCGGTGACATACCGCCCTTTGTAACTGCTGTAAGAATAACATAAGCTCCAACCATGATGACATCACCATGTGCAAAGTTCAGCATCTTTGCAATACCGTATACCATTGTATAGCCGAGAGCAATGATCGCATAGATACTGCCCAGGCTTATTCCATCTTTTAAGTATGATATAAAACTCATTATACACCTCTTTCATTATGTTAAGAAAAGGGGACGGTGCTGTGATAACAGGCAACCGTCCCCCGTCCTCTGAACAAAAGTGTTATTTTACTGCATTTCTACATAAGCACCGTCTTTGATCTCAAATGCTTTTGGCTCTTTGTCACATTCGCCGTCTTCTGTCCATTTTGCTTTACCTGTGATTCCATCAAGTTCAATGTTCAGCATGGAAGCGGACATTGCAGCACTGATGTCTTCGTTAGACATATCCGGTGTGATCTCTGCATCATTTGCTGCAAGCTGCATTGCGTAAAGCACATCATAAGCATCTGCTGCAAACTGGTTTGGAGTTTCGTCTTTGTTTGCTGCTTCGTAAGCTTTTACGAATGCCTGAGATTTCTCGTCTTCTGATGTAGCAGAGAATGGTGTCAGAAGCATAACGCCTTCTGCAAGAGATGTATCGAAGTTTTCTACTCCGAGGATACCATCCATACCATCTACACCAAATTTCTTGATATCATCCATTCCTGCATCATGAGCCTGCTGAAGGATCAGTGCGTTATCGGAATAGTAGTTAGGCAGGAACAGAAGCTCTGCACCACTGTCTTTAATCTTCTTAAGCTGTACAGAATAGTCTGTGTTGCTGTCTGTTGTGTATGCTTCGTCAGCTACAACTTCAAGTCCGTTCTCTTCTGCTGCTGCTACGAATGAATCATGGATACCTGAGTTATAATCTGCTGCTGAATCGTAAAGAACAGCAACCTTTGTAGCAAGCTCATGTTCACCGATAAACTGTGCAGATTTTGTTCCCTGTGCCGGGTCTGTGAAGCACATACGGAATTCATTTGTACCAGATGTGATACAGTCAACTGCTGTACCAGATGGTGTGAAAAGGAAAGTGCTTTCTGCTGCTTCAGCACCTACAGCGATACATGCGCCAGATGTAACAGTACCGCAAAGCATCTGCATTCCTTTATCAAGAAGGTCATTGTATGCATTAACAGCCTTCTCCGGATCTCCCTGATCATCACCTGCATCCAGAACTTCAACATTATATCCGTTGAAACCTCCGTTTGCATTAATTTCTTCTGCTGCAACCTGTGCTGCATGATATACTCCAAGTCCGTACTGTGCGTAGTCTCCTGTCATAGGTCCGATCACGCCGATCTTGAATGTCTCATCCTCTGCTGCAAATGCAGATACCGGCATCATTGTAGCTGCCATAGCTACTGCTGCTGTTAAGCTAAGTGCTTTTTTCCAGTTTCTCATAATAAAGCTCCTCCTTTTATCCTCTGGCACTGCTTTAATTTGTCAGTGCTTTAATGTGTTTGATTATAGCATCCACTATACATGTTTGCAAGGGAAAATTTTATATTCTTTTAACATTTTGTTCTTTTCTCAACTACCCTTGTCTTTCTTGCGCGGACATTATAATCATAATAAAAACCGCAGTCCGATCGCGGCACTGCGGTCTTTTATTTCATAAATTGCTATTATGCAACTGCTTTTTTAGCGATTTCAGCAAGTGCTGCAAATCCTTCTGCATCGTTTACTGCGAGCTCTGCAAGCATCTTTCTGTTGATGTCGATGTTTGCAACTTTCAGTCCGTGCATCATTTTGCTGTAGGAAAGTCCGTTCATTCTTGCTGCTGCGTTGATACGAGCGATCCAGAGCTGTCTGAACTGACGTTTTTTCTGTTTACGTCCTGCATAAGAGCTTGCAAGTGCTCTCATAACAGACTGTTTTGCTACTCTATACTGTTTGGAACGAGCTCCTCTGTAGCCCTTTGCCAGTTTTAATGTACGGTTATGTCTTTTCTTTGCGTTTAATCCGCCTTTAATTCTTGCCATTTCTTATTTCCTCCTGTTCGTCTTCCGATATCGTCTGCTGCTTATTATAAATAAGGCAGTGCTTTCTTAATGTTCTTAAGGTTTGTAGAATCAACAACAGTAGCTTTTCTCAGATTTCTCTTTCTCTTCTGAGATTTCTTTGTTAAGATATGGCTCTTATAAGCTTTATTTCTCATGATTTTTCCGGTTCCGGTTTTTTTGAAACGTTTTGCTGCTGCTCTACAAGTTTTAATCTTAGGCATAATTATTTCCTCCTTAATTCGTGGTACTGTTTTTTATTTCTTATTATCAAGAACACGCACTGATCAGCACGCTGTCTGTGATAACTGCTTAACGCTTTTCGCTGAGAAACATAGTCATGCTTCTGCCTTCAATCTTAGGGGCTTTCTCAACAACTGCCACATCTGCAAGAAGTTCTGCAAAATCATCAAGTACATGTTTGCTGCTTGCCATATGTGCCATCTCTCTTCCGCGGAAACGTAATGTTACTTTAACACGATCTCCCTTGGAGAGGAATTTTCTTGCTGCATTGACCTTCGTCTTCAGGTCATTGGTATCAATGTTTGGAGAAAGACGTACTTCCTTGATGTCAATTGTCTTCTGTTTTTTCTTAGCTTCTTTTTCCTTACGGGAGAGCTCATAACGATACTTGCCGTAGTCGATAATCTTACAAACCGGCGGCTTTGCCTGCGGTGCGATTTTAACAAGATCAAGTCCGGCTTCCTGTGCTTTTGCAAATGCTTCTCTGGAAGAAACGATTCCAAGCTGTGCTCCATCCGGTCCGATCAAACGTACCTCTTTGTCTCTGATCTGTTCGTTAATCATTAAATTGCTAATTGTAGTACACCTCCATACATTTGAATAAATGAAACCTGAATCTCGCGTTACTGTAAAGTAACCTGCCCTCATACTTTTGAAAACAAAAAAGAGTATGGATAGTTTCCACACTCTATGATATTCAGCGATAACGAAATCAAAATCTCTTTAAACTTCTTATCCCTGAGCTTTTCTGATATCTCTGTATCAGACTGCTGCGAAATATCAACCCGAGCCGCATCAGATGTGCGCTGAGGTGAGAGTGAAACTCTGCTTTGTTTTCTTAACGTACTTGTTTAAGATATCATGTCTTTTCTATAATGTCAAGTTATTTTTTATACATATTTTTATTTTTTCTGAGCATACTATTCCTGCATGACTTTATCGCTGTTTTTAACAGGCTCTTGTCATGCACATGCCTGTAATTTATATGACAAGGAGGTCTTTATTATGACAATTCTGACATGTAGTGCTACAAAATGTCTTTACAACGAAAACGAACTCTGTTCCAGAGGTGACATCGAGATCACCGGAGACAATGCCCACCGTGCAGATGAGACAAGCTGCGGAAGCTTCCGTGACCGTGCGACTGCCGGAATGACAAACAGCACAGCCGGACAGTGTGGCTGCGAAAAGATCAACATTGACTGCAAAGCCCACGAATGTACCTACAACGACCAGTGTAAATGTACCGCTTCCGCGATCGACGTAGCCGGATGCAGTACCGATGGATGCAATGAGACAAAATGCAGTACTTTCTCATGTAAGTGCTGATCCTCTGAAAGATCACAAAAGACGCTGCATCATACAGCGTCTTTTTTATGTGTAAATTATTTAATTCTTTATTCAGTTACCTGATTTCTATCTGTTTCTCAGGAAATCCGGGATCTGGATATCTTTCTTCTGTACTGTGCTTGTCGGAACTTTACCTGTATAAGAACCATTATTCATGGTTGGCAGTGTGAAGCTCGGCATAGACATTGTACTGGAAGTCGGAACAGATGTAGCTGACGGTTTACGTACGCCAAACGGTGTTGTGTTACTTCTTGTTCCGAATGGTGTTGTCTTTGCAGCTGCATCGGATAATCCGGTGGCAATAACAGTGATTCTTGCATAATCTGCAACAGAATCATCATACATAGCACCGAAGATGATGTTTGCATCTTCACCTGTAAGCTCCTGTACGTAGCTTGCTGCATCATTTGCATCCATAAGGGAGATATCTCCGGAAATATTAATGATAACATGAGTTGCACCCTTAATGGTAGTCTCAAGAAGCGGTGAGGATACAGCCTGCTGAACAGCTTCCATGGCTTTATCGTCTCCTCTTGCTTCACCGATACCGATGTGCGCAATTCCTTTATCTGTCATAACTGTCTGAACATCTGCGAAGTCGAGGTTGATCAGTGCCGGCAGATTGATCAGGTCTGTGATACCCTGAACTGCCTGCTGAAGAACTTCATCCGCTTTGCGGAGAGCTTCCGGCATGGTTGTACGACGATCTACGATCTCAAGCAGTTTGTCGTTCGGGATAACGATTAATGTATCAACAGCTTTCTTCAGATTCTCGATTCCTGTAAGAGCATTGTTCATACGTGTCTTTGCTTCAAAACGGAAAGGTTTTGTTACAACACCTACGGTCAGGATTCCCATTTCCTTAGCTGCTGCAGCAATAACAGGAGCTGCACCTGTACCGGTACCACCGCCCATTCCGCAGGTAACAAATACCATATCTGCGCCTTCAATCAACTGTTTTACTTCTTCTATGCTCTCTTCAGCGGCCTTCTGACCAACTTCCGGCTGTGCACCGGCGCCAAGGCCTTTTGTAATCTTTTCACCAATCTGAAGTACTGTTGGAGCTTTGCAAAGTGTCAGGGCCTGTTTATCAGTATTTACACCAACAAACTCAACTCCTCCGATGGCTTCTTCCACCATTCTGTTAACTGCATTATTACCAGCCCCGCCTACACCGATTACAATAATCTTTGCAGAGGACTCAGCTTCATTTGACATAATCTCTAACAATGTACTTCCTCCTTTATTTACCTGATATCAGCGTATCAGGCTGCATATAAATATATCATATATTTTTTTCTCGAATTAATCAACTACTATTTTTGTTTTTTTATACTTTTTTCACGATTATTCGCCATCTGAAGAGCTCTGTTCTCTTCATCTGTGACAGCTTACAGTTACTCGTAATCTTCCTCATCGCTGTAGTCCTGATACCCGCTGTCGGATTCATCTTCGCTGTAGCTGTCTGAATCTTCATCGTATGAATCACTTTCTTCATCAGAACTGTCGGATGAGGAATCTTCGGAATCTGACTCGGAATCGCTATTTGAACTGTCCGAAGAAGTTTCCGTATTATCCGGCATCGGTCCTACATAGTTACCGTCTTTGTCATATTCACTGACGCCGTCGAATCCGCCCGCTTCATTATAACCACCGGTCCAGTCTCCAAAACTGTCGATCAGTTCCTGCGTCGGTTCAGATCCTACATAATTCAGATTCTCATCATATTCACCGGAACCTGTATAGTCACCCTCTTCGTCATAACCTCCGACCCAGTTTTCTTTTGCATAGTCAAGCGCAGTCTTCGGCTTCGCACCTACATAGTTACCGTTCTCATCATACTCACCGTCACCGGTATAATCGCCGTTTTCGTCATAACCGCCGGTCCAGTTCTCTGCCGTTACCTCTTCTTCCTCTTTTTCGAAGGTCACCGTCTTTGAACTCTCCGTGATGTTTTCCATATGGAGGATTCCCTTTTCTCCGGTGATCTGAGGAAGGATTGCGATCGTCCTGGACATTTTATCCTCCAGGTACCTGTCCTTTCCAAGCTTAACGGTGATATCTCCATAGATCAGATCTATCGTGGAATCTTCTTCCAGCTGGATATAATCCGGCTGAAGATCATTTTTCGCAAAAATCGTGGAAAGCGCGACCGCGGTGTTTAAGACCGTATCCTTGATCGGAAGCTTCTCATTCATGATCACCTTCTTCACCTGGATCCCCTCAAAATAAGGAACTGTCTTATCTCTCGTCTTATCTCCTTCTATGAATATTCCATTACGGTCAAAATAAACATAGCTGTCCAGATATGGAATACAGCCTACCACATTTTTCTCCCGGACGCTGATCACGATGGAATTTCTTCCAGATCGGCTGACTGAGTACCCCTCGATATACGGCACATCCTGCACATTATCCTTTGAGCAGGTGATCGGTGCCAGAATAGAGTTTGAAGAAAAGATTCCCGTGAGAACCATTTTCTCCAGTTCTTCTTTACTGTAGTGGTCACTTTCCATCACTTCGATTTTCGTCACATGAAAAAAAGCAAAGAAAAAAATAATTCCGGCCAGGATGACTGCCGCAGCAGCTATCCCAACCAGTTTCGCCTGTTTTTTTGTTATTTTAAATTTTCTGTAATTGGATGCTCTCATAAAAAACTAATCCCTGTATCCTCTACACTTAAACCGTCAAGATACTACCCACAGATCTCTGCGCCAAGACTTCTCAGATCCCTGCAGATATCTTCATATCCTCTGCGGATAAAAGAACAGCCCTCTATCACAGATTCTCCATCTGCAGCAAGAGCCGCAGTCACTAATGCCGCGCCGCCTCTCAACTCCTGCGCCCGTACTCTAAAGCCCCTTAAGCGGCTGCCGGTGATCCACACCTCATTCCCTCTGACTTTAAGGCACGCTCCCATTTTTATAAGTTCTCTGCATATCTTAAAACGGTTTTCAAATATATTTTCTCTTATACGGCTCTCTCCCGGTATCGTTGCCAGCACTGCAAGCAGTGGTGACTGAAGATCCGTCGGGAAACCCGGATAAGCTTCTGTCTCTGTAAACGGGACCGAAAATCGAACCCCGGTTCCATTCGCTACTAGTTTACCACTGTTCCAATCATATTGTCCACCCATTTTCCGATATACTTCAAGGAAAGCATCCAATTCTCCCTCCGGTGCATTCTCTATCGTAATTCTTCCACGCGTTGCCGCAGCCGCACAGAGATAGGTTCCTGTCACGATCCGGTCCGCCGGTATCTGCATCTTTGCCCCATGAAGTTCCGGTACTCCCCGAATGTGGATGCATTCCTCTCCTTCCCCATCTATCCTGGCTCCCATCAGCCGTAAAAACCTGCACAGCCAGATGATCTCCGGTTCTCTTGCACAGTTCTTTATCACCGTTTCTCCATCCGCAAGAACTGCTGCCAGAATCGCCTGCTCCGTTGCTCCTACGCTTCTGTTTTTAAAAGAGATCTCATTTCCATTCAGCTTTTTGCAGAATGCATGAATGTTTCCATTCTCCTCTGAAATCTCAGCTCCCAGACATTTCAATGCATAAAGATGAAGATCCACCGGACGCTTTCCGATCACACACCCGCCCGGATATCCGATCACACCTTTCTGCCCTCTTCCCAGAAGCGCCCCGAGCAGTATCACAGAACAGCGCATCCTCCCTGTATATTCCGAAGGTATTTCTGTTCCGCATGCCATGCTGCAATCCAGATACAGATCATGATCTTTCCACCATGTGACCGCCCCGAGAATATGAAGAATTTCTTCCATATAAAATACATCAGAAATACGAGGGCATCCCCGAAGAACGCAGATTTCCCTCTGAAGCAGCGATGCCGCCATGACCGGCAGCACCGTATTTTTGGACCCCTGCACCGTTATACTGCCTTTCAGACAGTTTCCCCCAATCACGTGAATTTCATCCAAACGCTCCACTCCTACAGGGTCTCTTACAGTTACTATATGCAAATGAGATACTACCTGTGAACAATTACAAAAGCCAGGCTTCCGGCACACATCACAGAAGTCTGGCTTATAATGGTCTGTATTTATTTTTTAATTACAGCGCTCTTACGTAATCCTTGAACATATCTCCACGCTGTTCATAGTTATCAAACTGTCCCCAGCTTGCGCATGCCGGCGAAAGAAGTACGGCATCTCCCGGATTTGCTTTCTGTGCGCAGAACTCCACTGCTTCTTTGAGGTCTTCACAAAGAACGATGTTCTGGCATACGCCAAGGCGTTCTGCTGCCTCTTTGATCTTGTCACGTGTCTGTCCGATCAGAACAAGATATCTTACTTTTCCGTCAAATGCATTCAGCCACTCATCATAGCTGGAACCTTTGTCGTAGCCGCCGCCGATCAGAAGAGTCGGACGGTTCATCGCCTGGATTCCCTTTATTGCAGCATCCGGGTTTGTTCCTTTAGAGTCATTATAATATGCAACGCCATTTTTCTCCGTTACATATTCAATACGATGCTCCACTGCCGTAAACTCGCAGATACTCTTACGGATGCTCTCTACCGGAACGCCTGCATAATAAGCCATGGCAGAAGCTGCCATCACGTTCTCGAAGTTATGCTGTCCGAGCAGTTTCAGTTCTCCTGTATGTACCAGAGGGATCTCTTCCTCTGCCGTCTTAAGCACGATCAGATCTCCGTCCAGATAAATGCCCTCGTCCAGTTTTCTTACGCTGGAGAAGTAAACCGTCTTCGGAACGATATTTTTACCAAATTCACGAAGAACTTCATCTTCATAGTTCAGGATACAGAAATCGTCCGCTGTCTGATTTTTCACGATCAGTTCTTTTACACGGATGTACTCTTCCATCGTATGATGTCTGTTTAAATGATCTTCTGTGATATTAAGGACCGCACTTACCTTCGGTGCAAACTCTTCAATCGTTTCCAGCTGGAAACTGCTGATCTCAGCGACCGTAGTGGAATTGTCTTTCATCGCCAGAGCTTTTGATGTATATGGAGTTCCGATATTTCCTACAACAAATACAGAATCCTCATAATCACCCATGATTTTTCCGAGAAGGGCAGTTGTAGTAGTTTTTCCGTTTGTTCCCGTGATTGCAAGAACTCTGCCCTTACCGGTACGGTATGCAAGTTCGACCTCACCCCATACAGGAAGTCCTTGCTCATAAAAGCTCTTTACGACCGGAATATCTGTCGGAACACCCGGACTTAATACCACCAGATCCAGCGATTTCTGTACTTCTTTTGGAAGTTCTCCCGCATATACGCTCACATCTTTACAATCCGGAAGCTTTGCAATTACAGCTTCTTTATCAAGATCTTTATTTCCATCATAAATGACAGGCTGTGCTCCTACTTTCGCAAGAAGCTCTGCTGCACCGATCCCGCTCTTTCCGGAACCAAATACCAGCACCTTTTTCCCCTGTAAATCCATTTTATTTTCCTCCTTAATACGCCTACAGTGCCAGAAGCGCGATCAGGCACATAACAGCAGTGATCACAGAAAATACTGCTACGACTCTTGTCTCGGACCATCCACATAATTCAAAATGATGATGGATCGGTGCCATTTTAAAGATACGTTTTCCATGTGTCGCCTTAAAATAAGTTACCTGGATCATAACAGAAAGTACTTCCACCAGATAAATAAGGCCGATCAGCAGGATAAACAGCGGCATCTGCATCATATACGCAGCACCTGCCACAAATCCACCGAGTGCCAGAGAACCGGTATCACCCATAAAGACTTTTGCCGGATATACATTAAACAGTAAAAATCCCATCAGACCGCCGACAACGGCGCCGGTCACAGGTTCGATCCCGCTCTTTGTTCCGATAGAAACTACGGTAAAGAATACTGCTACGATCAGGGTAACACTGGAAGCCAGCCCATCCAGACCATCGGTAAAGTTTACACCGTTTACGGTACCGATCACTGCAAAGAACAGTACCGGGATCGCAAGCCATCCAAGGTTCAGATAATGAGCCGGCCAGAACGGAATGCGCATTGCAAGATCAATGTCTGTGTAGTTTAAAATATAAAATACAAAAATACCGGTTACAACGATCTGAAGTCCGAATTTCTGCCATGCCAGAAGCCCGTCGGAACGTCTTAAGACAACTTTCAGGTAGTCATCCAGAAATCCGATGATTCCAAATCCGAGAGTCAGAAACAGTACCGGAATGATTGCCGGATAGTCTTTTACATAGAACAGCGAAGTAACCACTGCAGCGATCAGGAAGATCACACCGCCCATTGTCGGGGTTCCTGCTTTCTTCAGATGTGACTGCACACCTTCCACTCGTTCTGTCTGTCCCATCTTGAGTTTTCTCAGAAACGGGATGATGACTGGTCCCAGGATCACACTGATCGCAAATGAGATCAGCACCGGGAATACAACTTGAATATTCATCCTCACACCTCTTATCATTCTTTCGTTTTTTATTACGTTTGATTATAAAGCTTTTTGTCCATTTTATCAACCCTCACTGTCCTCTGATGTTACTGTTCACTCCGTTCACAGCAACCTGGT
>CAVBPN010000207.1:3304-12583 GCA_963597235.1 bacterium | reverse complement strand
AATCAGATCATACATGCAGATTATCTGTCCGATGCCGGTACATTGAAAATAATCAAGCGTTCGAATGAATTTGAATTTACGAATCCGGGAATTTTAAAACTTCCGGTGGAAGATAGTTATCGTGGTGGAAACTCAAAATCAAGGAACCCTCGTATGCAGACGATGCTAAGAATGGTAGGTTTTGGAGATAATGCTGGTTCTGGATTTCCGGCGATTCTTGCTACATGGAAAAATGCAGGGTGGATAGAACCTGTGTTAGAAGAGGATACCAGATTAAATCAGGTGACTTTAACACTGAAAATGATTTCCAAGTTGCAGGAAGTACAAGAAAACGCTGATTTAGAAGCAATACAATCGGCAGAAAAATCGGCAGAATCGGAAGTGGATTTATCAGATCGTCATAAACAAATCCTGTCTCTCATGGATACTAATGTAGAGTACAGTGCGGAAGAAATTGCAGAGCTTATTGATCTGAAAGGCTCAAGAACAAGACAATTGTTAAAAGAACTGGCTGATAAAGGAAAGATAAGCTTTACAGCAGCAACGAAAAATCGAAAGTATAAAAAATTATAGAAAAGTAAAAAATTCATTCAAAAAATAAAGGCTCATAATCACCGCTGATTGGAAGATTATGAGCCTGTTCTACTATTGAGAAGGAAAAGGATATTGCCTCACGGGGGTTTTGCCTTTCTGTCAAAAATAGTGTATAATCTGCACATAAAGTAGATTGTATAAAGTAGATAAGGAGGCGGAAGCAGATGAAAGAATTATGTTTGTATCTGATAGGAATCAATGTTGTTACGTTTCTTTTATATGGAAATGATAAGAGCAGGGCGCGCCGGCATGCATGGCGCATTCCGGAGAAGACTCTTCTTGGGGCGGCGATTATCGGCGGAAGTGTCGGGGCACTGCTTGGTATGAGTATTTTTCATCATAAGACAAGAAAACCTGCATTTTATATCGGTGTTCCGCTGATCCTGATCATACAGATCGGGCTGGCTGCCTTATTATGGTATACAGGCGGACATTTCTGACCAACATAGAAAAGAGGAGAAAAACATGCCGGGAACAATTATCTGTTATGGAGATTCCAACACATATGGATATGATCCGCACGATGCGGATGAGGGTCGGTATCCGAAAGATATCCGTTGGACCGGGATACTGGAAGAGGAAACGGAGTGGAAGATAGAGAATCATGGTGTGAATGGACGCAGCGTTCCGCACACGGTCAGTACAGTCCGGTTTGCATGTCAGCAGGTACGGGACTGGCACAGAAGACCAAATTCTGTATGGCTTCTGGTTATGCTCGGAACAAATGACCTTCTGGAAAATCCGGATTTTACTGCGGCTGATGTGGCAAAGCGAATGGAACGCTTTCTTAAGAGAATGATGGAGGAAGCGGGGCTTGCAAGCAGAAAAATGAGGCTTCGCCTGATCGCTCCACCGGTGATGCATGAGGGACAATGGGTAGAACGTCCGGAACTTCTGGAAGAATCCCGTAATCTTGGGAAAGAATATGAACGGACAGCAAAGCGTCTTGGCATTGCATTTACGGATGCAAGTGGCTGGGAGATTCCGACAATTTATGATGGTGTTCATTTTACAGAAGAAGGGCACCGCATTTTTGCAGAAAAACTGCGCAAAGAACTGAATATATAAGCATTTAAAAGAAAGACATAAGTTAGAGAAATACAGGGAAAAAGACGATGGTAAAAGTAGATTTGATCACAGGATTTCTCGGATCCGGAAAGACTACATTTATAAAAAAATATGCAAGCTATCTGATGGACCAGGGACTGAATATCGGTATCCTTGAGAATGATTTCGGCGCGATCAATGTGGATATGATGCTTCTTCGGGAGCTGGAGGGAGAGAACTGTGAACTGGAAATGGTAGCGGGCGGCTGCGATAAAGACTGCTATCGGAGACGTTTTAAGACAAAGCTGATCGCGATGGGAATGTGTGGTTATGACAGAGTGCTGATCGAGCCGTCCGGAATCTTTGATGTGGATGATTTTTTTGATGCGCTTCATGAGGAACCGCTGGACCGATGGTATCAGATCGGAAATGTGATCACGGTGGTGGATGCCGGACTGGATGAGAAACTTTCAAAGGAAGCAGATTATGTCCTGGCTTCAGAGGCTGCCAGTGCGGGATGCGTGCTTTTAAGTAAGGCACAGAATGTATCGGAAGAAGAGATGCAGAGAACAATCGCACATCTGAACCGGGCACTGCAGGAAATTCACTGTCCGCGTATTCTGAAAGATGAAGTGATCTGTAAAGACTGGGAAGATTTTACGGAAAAAGATTATAAAAAGATCATGGAGTCCGGTTATCAGGCCGGAGATTATGAGAAAAGGTATGTGGATCAGGATGAGATCTTTCAGACATTATTTTTTATGGATGAGAAGATCGATATGTCAAAAGCGAAGAGCGCAGTAAAGCAGATCTTTGAGGACTCTGCCTGTGGAGATGTTTTTCGCATTAAGGGCTTTTTGCAGGAAAAAGAGAATTGGTTAGAACTGAATGCCACGCATCATGATATAACTTTGAAACCGATCGAGGCGGGACAGGATGTTCTGATCGTGATCGGCGAGAAATTAAACGAGGAGAAAATTAGATATTATCTGAAATAATCTGCTGGAGTATATGACAGCAGTGAGGAAGTAATGGAGGAACAATACAAAATGTCTGTTGATACAAGAATCTTATTTACAGATTTAGATGGAACTTTACTGAATGACCAGAAAGAGGTGACACCGGGGAACCAGGCGGCAATCGATGAGGCACTGGAAAAAGGACACAAGATTGTAGTCTGCACCGGACGACCGCTGGCAAGTGCGCGTGTCTGCGCACATAAAGCCGGACTGGATAAAGAAGGATGTTATGTGATCTGCTTTAACGGAGGCCAGATCTATGACCCGTACCACGAAAAGACTGTTTACGGAAAGACTTTTTCAAAAGAAACTGCCACAAAGATCATCGAAGAGGCTTTGAAATGCGACCTGCATATTCAGAGTTATTCTGATACTCATATTCTTTCTGTCAGAGATACAGAGGAACTTCATAAATATGCGGAGATCAACCATTTACCATATAAGATCGTAAAGTGTGCCGCAGATGTGGTTCGGGAAGATCCGTATAAACTGATCGCGATCACACCGGCAGAAGAGAAAGAAAAAAATGACCGCTTCCAGAAAGAAGTGATCTCACAGTATGCCGGAGAAGTGCACAGCTTTTTCTCCAATGACTGCTATCAGGAGATCGTTCCGGAAGGAATCTCAAAAGGATTTGCAGTCCGCTGGTTCTGTGAGTATCTGGGAATCCCGATCGAGAATTCTGTGGCAGCAGGAGATGCACAGAATGATGTGGAAATGCTGAAAGCAGCCCATGTGGGAGCCGTTATGTGCAACGCGTTTCCGGGAATTAAAGAGTTCGGAAATTACGTGACGGAGCACGATAATAACCACGACGGAGTGGCTGAGATCATTCATAAATTTATTCTGAAAGATGCCTGAAATCATAGCGATTGAAACTTTATCTGATGTGTGATAAAATAAAAATCAGTATGTTATTGTTCGCAGAACAGTAGCAATGGTGTTGTGACTGAGAGGGTGTCTGACCGGTCACATGAGATCTAATAAATAATGAAATGGAGAACCATAGAGAGATGAAACTTGGAATCGTAGGACTGCCAAATGTTGGAAAAAGTACACTGTTTAACTCACTGACAAAAGCCGGAGCAGAATCCGCAAACTATCCGTTCTGTACCATCGACCCGAACGTGGGCGTTGTTACTGTTCCGGATGAGAGACTGAAACTTCTTGGTGATTTCTATCATTCAAAGAAGGTAACACCGGCAGTGATCGAATTCGTTGATATTGCCGGACTCGTAAAGGGTGCTTCTAAAGGAGAAGGTCTTGGAAACCAGTTCCTGGCAAACATCCGTGAAGTAGATGCGATCGTACATGTCGTACGCTGCTTTGAAGATCCGAATGTCATCCATGTAGACGGAAGCATTGACCCGCTCAGAGATATTGAGACGATCAATCTTGAGCTGATCTTCTCTGATATTGAGATCCTTGAGCGTCGTATCGCAAAAGTAACGAAGACTGCACGTATGGATAAAGAAGCTGCAAAAGAACTGGATTTCCTTCAGAAAATTAAGAAACATCTGGAAGACGGTAACATGGCGATCACCATGGAGCCTGAGACAGAAGATGAAGAAGGATGGATGAGCACATATAATCTGCTTACCTGGAAACCGGTCATCTATGCTGCAAACGTAAGCGAGGATGATCTTGCAGATGACGGAGAATCCAATGTTCATGTACAGGCTGTTCGTAAATATGCAGCGGAGCAGAAGAGCGAAGTATTCGTGATCTGTGCTGAGATCGAAGAAGAAATCTCCGAACTCGATGACGATGAGAAAAAAATGTTCCTCGAAGATCTCGGTCTGAAAGAATCCGGACTTGAAAAACTGGTAAGAGCAAGCTACAGTCTTCTCGGACTGATGAGCTTCCTGACATCCGGAGAGGATGAGACACGTGCATGGACGATCAAGATCGGAACAAAGGCACCGCAGGCAGCCGGTAAGATCCACACAGACTTTGAAAGAGGATTTATCAAGGCTGAGGTTGTAAACTATCAGGATCTTCTGGACTGTGGTTCTTATGCCGGAGCAAGAGAAAAAGGACTTGTCCGCATGGAAGGTAAAGAATATATCGTGCAGGATGGAGATGTGATCCTGTTCAGATTCAATGTATAAGAATCGGTGACGAAAGAGACATCGGCTTCTGTACAACATATCCGATAACACAGAGCATATGATGAAGGGGTTTTATGGAGATAACAGTAAGATTTCCGAATCTGGGGTTTTTGTTTGAGTATGAGGACAGAACGTTTTCTGTCCTGGGATTTGATATTACAATATACGGGATACTGATGGCGGTAAGCCTGCTTATCGGCATGGTGGTGATTCTTCGCTGTGCAAGATGGCAGAAGATGAATCCGAATCTCTGTCTGGGAGCGTCCATCGTAGCGCTGATCGGCGGAGTAGTTGGCGGAAGGCTTTACTACATTGCTTTTTCGTGGAGTCAGTTCAGCGGAAAATCATGGAAGATCCTGTGTGATATCCGAAGTGGCGGGATGTCCATTTACGGAGCAATCCTGGGAGGCGCACTTTTAACAGCGCTGTTCTGCCGGATCAGTAAGACTTCGTTCCGGAAAATGGCAGATATTGTATGCATGGGACTGCTGAGCGGGCAGATAATAGGTGTATGGGGAAACTTCTTCAACAGAGAGGCTTTCGGTGAGTACACAGACAGTTTGTTTGCCATGGGACTTCCACTGGATTCTGTACAGAAGAGTGCCGTAACAAAGCTGATGAAGCAGAATCTGGTAACTTTCAGAGATATGGATTACATTCAGGTGCATCCGCTGTTTTTCTATGAAAGTATCTGGTGTCTGTTACTTCTTCTGATCTTACTGCTTTATATCTGGAGAAAGAAATTCGATGGTGAGATTTTTCTCAGATATCTTGCAGGATACGGGCTGAGTAAATGTGTGATCGAATGGCTTCGTACAGATAAACTGTACATTCCAAAGACAAAGATTCCGGTTTCCCTGCTTGTGTCTGTGGCACTTTTCCTGATCTGTGGCATTGTTGCGACTGTGCGCAGAATTCTTTCAAAGAAACGAGAGAAGGTCAGCAGACGCAGGAGAGAGGAGCGTAATGCCGCAGAAGAAAAGAATGGGGGCAGCAGACTGGAAGGCGCTCATAACTTTGAGAGTGTGGATGATGAATTTAAGGACATTCTTGAAGCGATTGAAAAATCAGAAGATTCGGCGCCTGCAGAGAATGCCGCAGCAGATGAGGATGTTGAAACGAAAGAAGATCCGGCGCCTGCAGAAACTGTTGAACCGGAGGATACGGAGCCGGAGGGATCTGATGGGGCAGCTGTGGCTGAGCCGGAGGCTGGACCGGCTGATCGCGAAGATGTATAAATAATAAACGAGTCACATGAAAGTGTATATGTGATAATTTTGAAGGGGTTCTCCACGGAGGGCCTCTTTGTTTTTGGAACTTTGAAAATTAGAAAATCTTCTGTAATACTCTCGTAAAAAACAGAGATTTTCCGTATAAAATGTACAAAATTGTTCATAAAAAACTACGATTCCCACTTGTATTTTCAAAGTAAATAGGTTAGAATTACTTTATAAGTGGTAGAAAGTGGTGAATAGTGGTGGCGAATGGAGGGAATGTGGCATATTTATCCATTTCCGCCGGCAGATACGAAGGGGAGAATCGTATCTCACGAGAGTAGGTGAGTTTAGATGTTCATGGGCGAATACAATCATACAATTGACGCGAAGGGGCGTCTGATCATCCCTTCCAAATTCAGAGAACTCCTGGGAGAGGAGTTTGTTCTGACTAAGGGACTCGATGGTTGTCTCTCTATTTATCCTATGGATGAATGGAAAGCCTTTGAAGAAAAACTCAGAGCCTTACCACTTACAAACAAAAATGCCAGAACCTTCACACGTTTCTTTGTGGCAGGTGCGACAAGCTGTGAACTGGACAAGCAGGGGAGAATTCTTGTACCGCAGACACTGCGGGAATTCGCTGGTCTGGAAAAAGATGTTGTACTTACCGGAAACCTCAACAGAATTGAGGTTTGGAGCAAAGAGAAGTGGAGCGAGAATTGCGATTATGATGATATGGACAGTATTGCAGAGGGTATGCAGGACATGGGTATCATCATCTAAGCGTTACACCGGAAAGAAATCCAACAGGAGACGGATATGGAATTTAAACACAAATCTGTATTACTGGATGAGACCATCGATGGCTTAAGGGTAAAGCCGGATGGTACTTACGTGGATGGAACTCTGGGAGGAGCAGGGCACGCACAGGAAGTGTGCCGCAGACTTTCTGCCAAGGGGAGATTTATTGGTATAGATCAGGACCAAGATGCAATAGTTGCTGCGAGTGAACGATTGTCCGTATTTGGTGACAGGGTTCAGATCATTCGCAGCAATTATTGTTACATGGCAAATGAGCTGAAGAATATCGGAATTCAGAAAGTCGATGGAATTGTTCTGGACCTTGGGGTTTCGTCTTATCAGTTAGATAATGAAGAGCGGGGATTTACCTATCGTGTAGACGCACCGCTGGATATGAGAATGGATCAGAGACAGAGCCGCACTGCTGCGGATATCGTCAATGGTTATGATGAAAGAGAACTGTACCGGATCATTCGTGATTACGGTGAAGATAAATTTGCAAAAAATATTGCAAAACATATTGTGGCTGCCAGAGCAAAGGCACCGATCCAGACGACCGGAGAACTGACGGAGATCATCCGCCAGTCTATCCCGATGAAGATTCAGGCAACAGGCGGACATCCTGCAAAGAGAACTTTTCAGGCAATCCGAATTGAACTGAACCGGGAACTGGATGTCCTTCGTGAATCGCTGGATGGAATGATCGATCTGCTGGATGACGGCGGAAGGATTTGTGTTATCACATTTCATTCCCTTGAAGACAGAATCGTGAAAACAATTTTCCGAAAAAATGAAAATCCATGTACCTGCCCGCCGGATTTCCCGGTATGCGTATGTGGTAAGAAATCCAAAGGAAAAGTGATCACAAGAAAACCGATTTTGCCGAGTGAGGCAGAAATGGAAGAGAATCCAAGATCTAAGAGTGCAAAGCTCAGGATCTTCGAAAGAAGATATCTTTAATCAAGTATAGAAATAGAAAGTTGTGAGATGTAAATGGAGAGGACGAACAGAGCAGTCACATCCAGAAAAAACAGAACAAATGCGAGAAACAGCCGTGGAATGTATGTGGATGGAAATGCGGTACGTAAGGTGCAGGAAGTTCCTGCGAAGCCGTATCAGGCACCGGGTGCACAGACCGCACGGCGTGTTCGTGAAAATAAACCGACCAGACCTGCCGGACAGCCGAAACAGCTCAGCCGGGAGGCGCAGAGAAATCGCGAAAAAGCGAAGAACATGGGACGAGGATTTGTTGTCTTTCTTGCAGTGGTCAGTGTAGCTGTACTTTTTTGCTGTGTCAATTATCTTCAGTTGAAGTCAGAGCTGACCGGTAAGATGAAAACAGTTGCTTCGCTGGAAACAGAGCTGTCGCAGATCAAAGAGGACAATAATGCATATGAGAGTCAGGTAACTTCAGATGTGGATCTGAATACCATCAAGAAGCTTGCCATTGGACGTCTGGGAATGAATTATCCGAAGGATGACCAGAAAAAGACTTACACGATGCCGAGTAACAGTTATGTGAGACAGTATCAGGAAGTTCCTGAGACCAAGAGGTGATAAAATATTGAGCAGTACCAATAAGAGGAATCGCAGAAGACCTCAGAAAAAAATTAATCACAAGATGAGAGGAAAGCTAGTAGGACTATTCGCTGTAGTGTTGCTAGCTTTAGTTGGTTTACTGGGTAGAATTACTTATATTAATGCTACCAGTGGAAAAAAATATAAAAAACAGGTTCTGACGCAGGCACAGCAGAAGTACCAGAGCAGTACCCTTCCGGCAAAACGAGGCGATATTTACGACCGGAATGGAAATATCCTGGCGACCAGTCAGAAGGTGTATACGGTGATCCTTGACTGTAAGACGGTTAATTCCGATGAGAAATATGTGGAGCCGACAGTGAAGGCGCTGACGGATGTACTGGGACTTGATGAGGATAAGATTCGTTCACTCCTTTCCGCAGAGGATACGAAGAACAGTCAGTACCAGATTCTGAAGAAACAGCTTTCGATGGATGAAAAGAAAGCTTTTGAAGATTATGAATCTCCGGGAGAAGACAGTGAGCTGTCTGATACGCAGAAAGCAGAGCGTGCAAACGTTAAGGGTGTATGGTTCGAGGAGGATTATCTGAGAAGTTATCCGTTCAACGAACTTGCAAATGACGCGATCGGATTTACACTTTCCAGAGATACTGCAGATGTGGGACTGGAAAGTTATTATAACAGCACACTGATGGGAACGGATGGCCGTCAGTATGGCTATATCAATGACAATGCAGATGTCGAGCAGACGATCATCGATCCGAAAGACGGACAGAGCATCGTAACAACTCTGGATGTCGGTGTTCAGCAGATCGTTGAAAAATATGTCAACGGCTTTAAAGAAGCTATGGGAGCTAAGAACATCGGTGTCATTGTAATGAAACCTTCTACCGGAGAGATCCTTGCAATGGATGGCGGTGACCGTTATGATCTGAATGATCCGCGAGATCT
>CAVBPN010000207.1:0-3294 GCA_963597235.1 bacterium | reverse complement strand
GATCTTTCAAGCCTCTATTCAGAGGAGCAGATTGCGGCAATGAGCGATGAAGAGACGGTAACGGCACTGAATGCCATGTGGAGCAACTTCTGTGTGACAGAAACCTATGAACCGGGATCCGTTGTGAAGCCGATCGTTATGGCAGGAGCACTGGAAAAAGGTAAGATCTCAGAGTCAGATACCTTTGTCTGTGATGGTGGACAGACGTTTGGTGCAAATGGCGATACGTATATTAAATGTGCGGTATGGCCGGATGCGCATGGTACAGAAGCGCTGCGCGATGTTATTGCGAACTCCTGTAACGATGCGATGATGCAGATTGCAGCAAAGATGGGAACAGAGCAGTTCCTTAAAGCACAGACACTTTTTAACTTTGGAAGCCGTACCGGAATCGACCTTCCGAATGAAGGCTCCGGTGTTATCCATACATCAGAGACCATGGGTGAGACAGAGCTTGCCTGCTCCGCATTTGGACAGGGATTTACCTGTACGATGATCCAGGAGATCAATGCAATGTGTTCTGTTATCAACGGCGGTTCTTATTATCAGCCGCATCTGGTAAGTGAGATCAAGGACAGCAGCGGTTCTACCGTGAAAAAATTTGATCCGATCCTTATGAAACAGACGGTTTCTTCTGAGATATCTGCAGATATCCGCTCCTACATGCAGGCCAGTGTACAGGAAGGTACCAGTGCTACATCAAAGGTACAGGGTTACAGTTCCGGTGGTAAAACAGGTACAGCGGAAAAACTTCCGCGAGGAAACGGTAAATATCTGGTTTCCTTTATCACATTTGCACCGGTGGATGATCCGCAGATCCTGCTCTATGTAGTTGTGGATGAGCCAAATGCAGACGATCAGGCTGACAGTAAATATCCGCAGTATATTGCGCAGGGAATTCTTTCCGAGCTTCTTCCGTATCTGAATGTGACTCCGGATGAGTCAGAGGATGGAAGTGTTCCGGAGACAGAACTCTGGGAAGGATTTAAAGGCCATCTGATAGATGTATCCGGAAGCAGTGTGGATGAGCAGGGTAATCTGGTTGACGGAAATGGAAACCGTGTCGATCTGGAAGGAAACCGTATTGATGAAAACGGCTATCTTCTGACAGAGAGCGGAGAGTATCAGGTTGATGATAACGGACAGTACATTAAGTCTACGCATCTGATCACGTCTTCGGATTCGACGGGCACAACGCTTAAGGAAGCAATTTCTGATACGAATGTTCCTGCACCGCCGGAAGAGGATGAATCTGATACAACAGAAAATAACGATATGGAAAGCGAAGGCATCACGAACGAAGAGGCCGGACTGGACTAAATAAAGAGTCATTCTCCCCTGAAGAGCAGTCATATATTATTAAGACTGTTCTTCGGGGGATTTTTTTGTGAAAAAAAGTTCAGATGTCCATAAAAGAAATTATACGTTTCACAAAAGAAAAGTGTGGATTGTTTTTCTGCTGTGCATCTGTATGACGGTAGGACTGATCGCAAGACTGGTATATCTGATGGGATTCCGGTCCGATTATTATTATGAAAAGGCGGAAGATCTTCATGAGAGAGAAAGAGATATCAAGGCTGCGAGAGGTGAGATCCTGGATGCAAAAGGAAAAGTACTTGCCGCAAATAAGACTGTCTGCACGATTTCTGTGATTCACAGTCAGATCAGGGAACCGGAAAAAGTAATCGCACTTCTGACAGAAAAACTGGGGATATCGGAGGAAACCGTGCGGAAAAGAGTGAAAAAAGTTTCTTCTATAGAAAGAATCCTTACAAACGTGGAAAAAGAGACCGGCGATGAGATAAGAAATGCAGGCCTTTCCGGGATAAAAGTGGATGATGATTACCGACGCTATTATCCGATGGGATCCCTGGCATCAAAAGTCCTTGGCTTTACAGGAGGGGATAATCAGGGAATCATCGGGCTGGAAGTGGAGTATGATGATATTCTGAAAGGAGAGCCGGGAAAGATTCTGACGACAACAGATGCAAGAGGGATTGAACTGGACGGAGTTGGCGAAAACAGGGAGGAACCGCAGCAGGGATATAATCTGCGGATCAGTCTGGATGCAGATATTCAGAAGTATGTACAGCAGGCCGCGTTGAAGGTGATGGAAGAAAAGCAGGCGGAGCGAGTTTCTATCCTTTTGATGAATCCGCAGAACGGAGAAATCTATGCCTGTATCAATGTACCGGAATTTGATCTGAATGAGCCGTTTGTCTTAAATACAGATGTGGATACAGAAGGCATGAGTGAGGAAAAGAAGCAGGATCTTCTGAATCAGATGTGGAGAAATCCCTGTCTGAACGATACATATGAACCGGGATCGACCTTTAAGATCATCACCATGTCTGCCGGACTTGCCGAGGGCGTTGTATCGCTCAATGATTCATTTTACTGTCCGGGATATAAGCTGGTCGAGGACCGGCGGATCCACTGTGCAAACAGGCGTGGACACGGGGTGCAGGATTTTGTTAAGGGAGCGGAGAATTCCTGCAATCCGGTATTTATCGAGGCAGGACTCCGACTTGGCGTGGAAAATTATTATAAATATTTCCGGCAGTTTGGCCTGATGGAAAAGACCGGGATCGACCTTCCGGGAGAGGCGGGAACGATCATGCATCAGATGGAAAATATGGGAGAGGTGGAGCTGGCAACCGTTTCGTTCGGACAGTCTTTCCAGATCACACCGATCCGTCTGGCAGCGACCGTCAGTGCACTGATCAATGGCGGAAAGCAGATCACGCCTCATTTTGGTGTGGCAGTGGAATCTGAAGATGGGGAAAAGGTGGAAGAACTGGAATATCCGTCTGGCAAAGAAATTCTGCCCGCGGAGATTTCAGAGACTGTCCGTTATATCCTGGAACAGGTCGTTGCGGAGGGGTCCGGCAGGAATGCTTCGGTGGAGGGTTACCGTATCGGTGGAAAGACGGCAACTTCCCAGACACTACCGCGAAGCGCAAACCGTTATATATCCTCGTTTCTCGGGTTTGCACCGGCAGATGATCCGAAGGTTCTTGCTCTCTGTATCATTCATGATCCGCAGGGAATCTATTATGGCGGAACGATCGCGGCACCGGTCGTGCGCAGTATCTTCGAAAATGTACTGCCATATCTTGGAATCGAAAGAAGTGAGAGTGAAGGCATGGTGTAACTGTTCACAGGTAGTATCCCGCGAGGTGTTTTGCCATGAATAATGGCAAAATCCCGAGACATGCAGGACAAAATCCCATCACCGCAGGTGATTTGGAATGGATTTTGACCAGGTTGCTGTGAACGGAGTGAACAGTAACA
>CAVBPN010000206.1:9521-10784 GCA_963597235.1 bacterium | reverse complement strand
CCGGTGTTCTGACCAGGCGATAGCCGCCACCCTTTCCACGTAATGCCTTTACAAATTTCTGTTTACTTAAAACTGATACGATCGACTCTAGATATTTCTCGGAAATCTCCTGTCTTTTCGCAATGTCCATCAATGGAATATATTCTCCATTATTATGTTCTGCAAGATCCAGCATAACACGGATCGCATAACGTCCTCTGGTTGATATCTTCATATACTTTCCTCCATAAACCTATTATACTACAAGGTTATAGGGAAAACAAGTACCAATCATCAGATTACAAGATAATCTTCTTTTGAAGAACTGTTTTCCAGTGTATATACTTTGTTTTCTTTTATTACAAAAAGTCTCTGTACAAACACATCCACTTTTTCTCCCTGATGAACCAGCAGCTCATCCAGTCCTCTTCTTGCAGAGAGCAGGATTTCTCCAAGTTTCAGCTGAAGTTCAAAATAGCTGCCTCGGAAAGCAACACGTTCAACCAGAGCTTCTGATGCAGAACTTTTGTATTTCTGTACTTCATTTTTTCTGGTGACTTTAACAAACTCCGGACGGACAATAGCATATTCTGCACCTGGAATGTCCTCAAAGTAATTAAATACATGATAATCCTTCACCGTGGCTGCCTGTCCGAAGAAGGAAGCACTGAATGCTGTTTCAGGACTCTGGTAAACTTCGACCGGACTGCCTTTCTGTTCAATATGTCCTTTATTTGTAATAATGATCTCATCTGCAACTTCAATTGCCTCATCCTGATCATGGGTTACAAAGATACTGGTAATCCCCAGCTTCTCGATCATATCTTTCAGCCAGGTACGAAGCTCCTGACGGATTTTGGCATCAATCGCCGCAAAAGGCTCATCCAGAAGAAGCAGCTGTGGATTTGGTGCAAGTGCTCTTGCAAAAGCAACCCTCTGTCTCTGACCACCGGAAAGCTGGCTCGGATATCTTTTTTCCAGACCTTTTAATCCGATCAGTTCGATCAGTTCAGTAACTCTTTTTTTAATATAAGCCTTGTCTGCTTTCTGTACTTTTAATCCAAAAGCAATGTTATCATATACGGTCATATAGCGGAATAATGCATAACTCTGAAACACAAATCCAATTCCTCGTTCACTGGCCGGTATATCATTGACCACCTTTCCATCAATGATGATCTCACCGCTGTCCGGCTGTTCCAGTCCTGCGATCATACGAAGAATCGTTGTCTTACCGCTTCCACTCGGTCCGAGCAGCCCGATCAGTTTTCCTTTTTCTATTCC
>CAVBPN010000206.1:6045-9511 GCA_963597235.1 bacterium | reverse complement strand
ATCCCCAAAAGTTTTATTAATATCTTTTAATTCTACGTACATTATGCTTCCTCCTCTTTTTTACCTTTATGTTCCATAATACTTCGAATGACCAGAAGAATGACCGCCATAATCACAAGAATCGACGATACTGCAAATGCCGGAACATACTGAAATTCATTAAACAAAATTTCCACATGTAACGGTAATGTATTCGTCAGTCCGCGAAGATGTCCGGACAATACAGATACAGCTCCAAATTCTCCCATTGCTCTTGCCGTACAAAGAACAATTCCATACAGAAGTGCCCATTTGATATGCGGAAATGTAATTTTTGAAAATATCGTCCAGCCTTTCGCTCCCATCAGTGCCGCCGCTTCTTCCTCGTCTGTTCCGATGGATTCCAGTACCGGAAGCAGCTCACGAAAAACAAAAGGAAATGTTACAAAAACTGTCGCCAGAATAATTCCCGGTACAGCAAAAACGATCTGAATATTGACCTTCTGCAGATACGGATAAAACACACTCTGTTTACCAAATACCAACAGATAAATAAGACCTGCAATGATCGGTGATACGGTAACTGGAACATCGATCAGGGTTGTAAGAAGTTTCTTTCCTTTAAACTGAAATCTGGTTACCGCCCAGGCTGCACATAAACCCAGAATCGTGTTGAACAATACTGCAATAACCGTGGCTTTCAATGTCAGCATCAGAGCAGAAATCGTATAGGAATCCGTCACTGCCTCCACATAGACCTGCCAGCCCTTTTTCAGAGCTTCGGTAACGACTACAAACAACGGAAGTACCAGCATGACAAAAAGGAATAAAACGCTGATTCCGATCAGCAGATATTTCACTATTTTTGATTCGTTTTTATGATCCATCAGACGTTTCCTCCTCTCAGTCTCTTTGAATTACGTGCCTGCATCAGATTCATCAGAAATAACACCAGGAATGAAGCCACAAGCATTACCAGTGCAATGGAAGTTGCACTTTTATAATCAAATTCCTGAAGTTCCGACATAATGATCAACGGTGTGATCTCTGTCTCATACGGTCTGTTACCTGCAATAAATACAACGCTTCCATATTCTCCAAGGCAACGCCCAAATGCCAGCCCGGTTCCGGTAAGAAGTGGCGGCAGAAGTTCCGGCAGAATGACTCTGCGGAAAACATAGCCTGGTTTTGCTCCCATGACTCTTGCAGCTTCTTCATAAGAACCATCCAGTTTTTCGAGAACCGGCTGCACGGCTCTTGTCACAAACGGAATGCCGACAAAAATCAATGCAAATGTAATTCCGAGTTTTGTATAAGCAATTTTGATTCCAAATTTTGCAAAAAAGCTTCCAATCAGACCCTGATCCGAAGTTAAGGAAGTCAGAGAAATACCGGCAACCGCCGTCGGCAGTGCAAAAGGAAGCTCGATCATACCATCCATGATCCGTTTACCCGGAAATTCATAGCGTACCAGAACCCATGCAAGGATCAGACCCATCACAGCATTAACAAGGGATGCCCCAAGGGCCGTGATAAAGCTGACATAAAAGCTGGATAAAACTCTTTTTCTTGTAATGACTTCAATAAATTCACCCAAACCGAGCTGCGAAGAATATACCACGAGAGATGCCAGTGGAATCAGAACAACGATGCTCAGCATAGTGATCGTCACGCCCATTGTCAGTCCAAATCCAGGTATCACTCTTTTTTTGCTTTTTTTCATAATATCCACTCCTCATCTTCTAGTTGCCGTAGATCTGATCAAAGATTTCTCCGTCTGCAAAGTGTTTCTTCTGTACCTCCTGCCAGCCTCCGAAATCATCGATCGTTTTTAATTCCATATTCAGGTCAAAAACATTGCTGTACTCCTTCAGAATTTCCTGGTTGACCGGCCGGTAATAATTTTCGGCTGCTATTCTCTGTGCATCATCTGAATAGAGATAATTCAGATATTCTCTGGATACTTCTTCGGTACCACGATTTTCTGCCACTTCATCTACCACTGCTACAGATGGCTGCGCCAGAACACTGATGCTTGGGTTGATGATCTCAAATTCATCCGGATCATCCTGTACAGAAAGAAAAGCTTCATTTTCCCATGCAATAAGGACATCACCCTGTCCATTCTCTACAAAAGAAGTGGTTGCACTTCTTGCTCCGGAATCCAGAACAAGTACATTCTGATATAATTTCTTTATAAATTCTTCCATCTTGTCTTCATCATTATTATACGTTTTCTGTGCATACGCCCAGGCTGCCAGGTAATTCCATCTGGCGCCGCCGGAAGTCTTTGGATTCGGCGTGATCACATCAACGTCATCGCGAACAAGATCATCCCAATCCTGAATATTTTTCGGATTTCCTTTTCTTACCAGAAATACGATTGTGGAAGTATACGGTGCACTGTCATCCGGAAGCTCTTCTTTCCATCCATCATGAATCATGCCTGCATTTTCGATCGCATCAATATCATATTCAAGAGCAAGTGTCACAACATCTGCCTGAAGACCGTTGATAACTTCAAGAGCCTGCTTACCGGATCCGCCATGAGACTGGATGACATCAACATCCTGTCCGGTTTTTTCTTTCCAGTGTTCTTTAAAGATTTCGTTATAGGACTCGTAGAGTTCTCTTGTCGGATCGTAAGATACGTTGATAATATGTATATTGGAACCTGCTCCGGCATCGTAGGAACAGACACCTGCGAATGCGGCGATTCCAAGAATAGATGCCAGACAGATGTTTCTGAATTTCTTTTTGCTCATTTGTGCCACTCCCTGTTGGTATGATTATTCCGTTAACATAGGTAATTGGTATGTTTTACGTTAATGGCATTATATACCAATAAACATAGTTTTTAAATATGTTTATTAGAAAACGTTTGCACAGGCATATAAAAAAAGCAGCTGCCATCATGAAAGACAACAGCTGCTGGATATTCATATATTATTTTACATCATCATAAGTATCAAGGAAGTTATGTCTCACACCATCCTGTTTATATCCGATAACCGTATTCAGATTGACATTCTCAACGCTTCGGAAAATATTATATTCAATCACCGGATCTTTCTGGGCAAGTTCATGGATCAGTTCCTTAATCTCAGCACGCTTCGATCCCTTCTCCGTACCACCACATGAAGCACAATGCTCGGTAAAACGACATGCACACTGAATAAAATGAAGGTCATTATAATTCGCCCAGTGAATGATATCCGCCTCACGGATCAGATACAGCGGACGGATCAGCTCCATTCCCTCAAAGTTCGTACTGTGAAGCTTCGGCATCATCGTCTGCACCTGTGCACCATATAGCATTCCCATCAGGATCGTCTCAATAACATCATCATAATGATGTCCTAACGCAATCTTATTACAGCCAAGTTCTTTTGCCTTACTGTAGAGATATCCCCTTCTCATTCGCGCACAGAGATAACATGGTGACTGTTCCTCAGAAGCTACAATATTAAAGATATCTGATTCAAAC
>CAVBPN010000206.1:666-6035 GCA_963597235.1 bacterium | reverse complement strand
TTAAGAATCTTTGCATTATCTTTGATCGTCTGGTAGTTGATCTCATTATAACCCGGATTCATTACCAGAAAAACTACCTCAAAGTTCTTCTTGCCGTGGCGGGAAAGTTCCTGGAACAGCTTTGCCATCAGCATGGAATCCTTACCACCTGAAATACAGACTGCGATCTTGTCTCCGTCCTGCACAAGCTCGTACTCACGGATTGCCTTCGTAAATCTTCTCCAGATCGGTTTGCTAAATTTCTTGATGATGCTGCGTTCAATATCTTTTGTACGCTGTTCTGCCGCATTGTGATCCGCCATCATTTTACTGAGTTTCACCTTGAGCCACGCACGGTATCCGTTTTTTACACTGTAGATCTCATATCCCTGCCCGGTCAGTTCCTCTGCGATCTCCTCGCTCTTCTGACCGGTATAGCAGAGCAGATAAACCGGACAGTCCTTACGGATTTCATTTATATGTTGTTCAAATTCTTCCCAGTAAATATTGATCGCACCGGGATAAGTTTCTTTCTCAAAGTCTGCAGCATCACGGATATCTATGATCTGCTTCTCTCTCGTATCCTCTTGTAACTCTTCAATTGTTCTAATACACATATCAATCTTCCTTATAAAATAATTAAATTTTTATATACAGTAATCACTCCAGAAGCTCTCCGACACATGTGAGCAGCTGTTTCTTACCAGAAGTTTCCCGGACAGTTCCATTCGGACAACTCCGGTGTGCCCACCTTTCATTCTGTCAAGAAGAAGATACAGGGCAAAACGACCCATCTCTTCTTTTGGCAGGGCGACCGTTGTCAGCATTGGTTTTGTGAACTGTGCCTCCTCTATATCATCACTTGCTATGATCGATGGGGTAAAATACAGATTTCTGCATCTTCTGAGATATTTCAGCATTCCGACAGCCGTAATATCATTTGCGCAGTAAATGCCGGTCGGACAGTCATCTGATTTCAGAAGCTGTTCCATCGCTTCGTAACCTTCCCTCTCTGTCTGATCCGTTTCCACAACATATTCTGGAATCACGTCCAGATTATTTTTCTTTAAAGCATCCAGATATCCAACATACCGGTCCTCATTCCGACAGCCGCCAACATATCCAATATTTCGATGTCCCAGCGAAATCAGATATTCTACTGCCATTTCTGCGATTTTCTTTCCATCACACAAAACTTCATCCACTTCATAGTTTGTAGAATTTCGATTGACCGAAACAATGCTGCGATACTTCTGCGATAATTTTTTCAGTGCCACCGGATTACAGCGTCCGATTATAATAAGCCCGTCTTTTTTTTCTTCTGTCTCAGTATACATGTGCTCGATGATCTGGTCAAGATTTTCTCTCCTGCATTTTCGATCATCAGAAAAAAGCGGCATATACCATACTTTTGAAAGAATACAGTTATGCTCATGAATCTCGCTCTCCACTATTCTGAGTAATTCTGTAAAAAACGGATCCGTTCTGGATTCATCTGTACGTGTCATAAGCACATTAATATACCAGATCTTACTTTCCTTTGCCTGTGTTCCTTTCTTAAGATTACGGGCAGCTTCGTTTGGAACATAATTCATCTCCATGGCAATGGACCAGACTTTTTCTCTGAGACCCGGTATGGAACATTTATAGTCCGGACGATTCAGAATACGTGATACGGTTGATATAGATACTCCTGCTCTTTCTGCGATCTTTTTGATTGACATGTGTATTTCCTCTCTCTGTAGACATTGCAGATTTTAGTAAAAAACCGGAGGCAGAAACATTTCTGTTCCAGACCCCCGGTCAGTATTCAGATATAGTACATTTCCTGTTTATCATAGTGAGCAGAATAATATCCACTCATTTGTGCCAAAGTTAAATTTGACAGAATCTGATCAAGTTCCTGATTGACGGAATCCACCACCAGTTTCTGAATCGTGTCAGAGATTCCTTTGTAACTGTTTTCCGCCACAACATCCTCATCTTCCAGGTGATAACTGCCTTCCAGCGCTTCCACCACAGATGCAACAGTAATCTCATCAGCAGCCTTTGCCAGATTATATCCTCCCTGGGAGCCTTTGACACTTTTTACTATGCCTGATCTTCGAAACGAGGCAAATATGTGTTCCAGAAACTGCAGAGAAATATCATTTCTCTCAGCAATGGTTTTCAGGGCTACCGGTGTGGTGGACGGCTGTGCCGCCAGATCCACCAACGCAGTGAGACCATATCTGGTTTTTTTACAGAATTTCAATTACTGGATTGCCTTGAAAGCTTCGTCCAGATCCTGAATGATATCATCGATGTTTTCTGTTCCGATGGAAAGACGGATTGTGTTCGGTTTGATACCCTGATCCAGAAGCTCTTCTTCTGTACACTGGCTGTGTGTGGTGGTTGCAGGATGAATAACCAGTGATTTAACATCTGCTACGTTTGCAAGCAGAGAGAACAGTTCCAGGTTGTCGATAAAGTCTTTTGCTTTCTGTGCATCTCCCTTGATCTCGAATGTGAAGATAGATCCACCACCATTCGGGAAGTATTTTGCATACAGAGCTTTCTGACTCTCATCATCTGTTACAGACGGATGATGTACCTTTTCTACCATCGGATGATTGTTCAGGTACTGAACAACTTTGAGTGCATTCTCTACATGACGCTCTACACGAAGAGACAGTGTCTCAAGGCCCTGAAGGAAGATGAAAGAGCTTACCGGAGAAATTGTTGCACCTGTATCACGAAGAAGGATAGCACGGATCTTTGTAACGAATGCAGCCGGTCCGCATGCTTTTGTGAAGCTGATTCCATGATAGCTCGGGTTTGGCTCTGTCAGGGACGGGAATTTACCGGAAGCTTCCCAGTCAAATTTACCGCCTTCAACGATAACACCACCGATTGTAGTTCCATGACCACCGATGAATTTTGTTGCAGAATGAACAACAATATCTGCACCATATTCGATTGGTCTTACAAGGTATGGTGTTGCAAATGTATTATCTACAACAAGCGGAATCTGATGTCTGTGAGCGATCTCTGCGCATGCCTCAACATCAACAACGTCAGAATTCGGGTTTCCAAGAGTCTCGATGTAAAGTGCTTTTGTGTTGTCCTGGATTGCATTCTCTACTTCTTCAAGGTTGAAGATGTCTACAAATGTTGTTGTGATTCCATATGACGGAAGTGTGTGTTCCAGAAGGTTTGTTGTTCCACCGTAGATGTTCTTTGCTGCTACGATATGATCTCCGTTCTGTGCAAGGTTTTCGATTGTGTATGTGATCGCTGCTGCGCCGGAAGCTACTGCAAGTGCTGCTGTACCACCTTCAAGTGCTGCCATTCTCTTCTCGAAAATATCCTCTGTCGGGTTTGTCAGACGTCCGTAGATGTTACCTGCATCTGCAAGTCCAAAACGAGCTGCTGCATGGTCGCAGTTACGGAATACATAAGAAGAAGTCTGATAGATCGGAACTGCTCTTGCATCGGTAACCGGATCCGGCTGTTCCTGTCCTACATGAAGCTGAAGTGTTTCAAATTTGAATTTTCTGTTTTCTCTTGTGATCTTTTCACCCATAATAGTCTGATCCTCTTTTCTGATTTTTGTAGGCGGAAGGAAAAGTTTCCCTCCGTCTGTCTATTGTATAAGAAAATCTTTATTCTGTAAACAGTGCTGTTGAATAATATCTGTCACCAGTATCAGGAAGAAGTGCTACGATGGTCTTCCCTTTGTTTTCCGGACGTTTTGCAAGCTCGATTGCTGCGTAGAGAGCTGCTCCGGAGGAGATACCTACGAGAACGCCTTCTTTCTTTGCAAGAAGTTTTGCTGTTGTGAAGCATACTTCGTTATCAACCGGGAAGATTTCATCGTAAACCTGTGTATTAAGAACTTCCGGAACAAATCCTGCACCGATACCCTGAATCTTATGCGGACCGCCTTTTCCTTCGGAAAGTACCGGGGAAGTTGCAGGCTCTACTGCTACGATCTTGACATTCGGGTTCTGCTCTTTCAGATATTCACCTGTACCTGTAAGTGTTCCGCCTGTACCAACACCAGCTACAAAGATATCTACTTTTCCATCTGTGTCGTTCCAGATCTCCGGTCCTGTAGTGGCTTTGTGTACTGCCGGGTTTGCCGGGTTTACAAACTGTCCCGGGATATAGCTGTTCGGAATCTCTTTTGCAAGTTCGTCTGCTTTGGCGATTGCACCTTTCATTCCTTTAGCGCCCTCTGTCAGAACCAGTTCTGCGCCGTATGCTTTCAGGATATTTCTACGTTCAATACTCATTGTCTCCGGCATGGTAAGGATGATTCTGTATCCTTTCGCTGCTGCGATGGATGCAAGACCGATTCCTGTATTTCCGGATGTTGGCTCGATGATGACAGATCCTTCTTTAAGGATTCCTTTTGCTTCAGCATCTTCAATCATTGCTTTTGCAATTCTGTCCTTAACGCTTCCTGCCGGATTAAAGTACTCAAGCTTTACAAGAAGAGTTGCTTCCAGTCCGAGTTCTTTCTCTACATTTGTCACTTCTACAAGTGGAGTGTTTCCGATCAGTCCAAGTGTTCCTTTATAAATGTTTGCCATGATGTTTACCGCCTTTCCTTTTTTATTTATGATTGTTTGTTTTCACTATTAACATACCTCTTTGATATGTTTAGTATGTTATTCCTTTTTGTATGAAATGTCAATAGGTTTTTGGAAAAAAATTGAACTTTTTTTTGTAGTATTGTATAATCCATCTATACGCGGAAAATAAAATTCTAGGAGAACACATTTTATGAAGCAGCAGACAGGTAAAGCCATTCTGGTTGTAAGCTTCGGAACCAGCTATACAGTTTCCCGAAAAGCCACAATAGAAAAGATTGAACAGGATATCGCAGATGCTTTTTGCGATCATCGGATCTATCGCGCATGGACCAGTAAGATGATCATCTCTGTTCTTAAAAAGAGGGACAATTATATCGTCCCTACAGTAAATGAAGCTATGAAACAGATGATTGCAGACGGGATCCGGGAAGTGGTTGTGCAGCCGACACATATCCTCGACGGTATTGAGAATAATGTTATGAAGGAAGAGGTTCTTTCATATAAAGAATCTTTTGACAAAATTGTATTTGGTACTCCTCTTCTGACTTCACCGGAAGATGAGCAGAAAGCAATCGAAGCTGTAAACTCTGAATTTTCTGATCTGAAGGCTCCGGAAGCCCTGGTACTTATGGGACACGGAACCACACATCAGGTCAATGTTGTTTATGCAGGACTGGATAAAAAATTTAAATCTGCCGGACACTCCAACGTGTTCATCGGAACAGTCGAGGCAGAACCGACGATCCAGGATCTTGTCAGAGAAGTAACTGATTTTCAGCCATCAAAGATCTATATAACTCCATTTATGAT
>CAVBPN010000206.1:0-656 GCA_963597235.1 bacterium | reverse complement strand
CTGGGTCTGTCAGTTTAAAAATGCCGGATTTGAAGTCTGTCCAATTCTGAAGGGACTTGGCGAATATCCGGGAATCCGTGCAATGTTTGTAGAGCATGCACGCGAGGCGATTACTTCTATGTAATATTTCAACATCAAAAAAGTCTGGATTCTGAGACTATGTACTGTCACTTTCAATGTCATTTGCAAGGCATTGAAATAGTTTCTTGTCTCAGACGTCCAGACTTTTCTGTATAACATTTTTCTGTCAGGTCTTATCGTTTTTTATTTAGTTTTTCTGACTTTTCTTACATATCTGAATCCCGATAAGCAGAAGCACCGGGAATATAACTGCCGCAAGAATTCCCATTCTCAGGTTATTACCAACACTGCTGGATACGAAGCCCGCAAGTGTCGGACCACCGGAGCATCCAAGGTCGCCTGCAAGAGCAAGCAGAGCAAACATTGCCGTACCACCGCCCCGGATGGATGCCGATGCGATACTGAACGTGCCCGGCCACATGATTCCTACAGAAAATCCACAGATTGCACAGCCGACCAGACTGAGCATCGGAACCGGTACAAAAGCGATACAGAGATAAGCGATCACACAGAGAATACTGCTGTAAGTCATAAAACGTTTCAGATCGATCCTGTCTCCATATTTTCCATAAAGG
>CAVBPN010000205.1:11729-21133 GCA_963597235.1 bacterium | reverse complement strand
AAAATGCCATCACCGAAGGTGATTTGGAATGCATTTTGACTCGTAACTGTGAGGGGACTGAACAGTTACGAGTATTAGCGTTGAAGAGAATAGTACATGAGGAGCAATCTCAGAGAGAAATCCGTATGGTGTGAGGATTTTGTGCGTGAATCATGGAACCGGCCTCTGAGCTCCGTGTAATTGAAGCATGGCGTGTTTCCTGCGTTAAAGGATTTAGAGAGAACGGTTTTTTCGGAAACTGTTAATTAGGGTGGTACCGCCGAAGTCCTTCGGTCCCTTTACCGGGATCAGAGGACTTTTTTTGTTGCCTCTGATCTGACAAAAGAACCATTCAGAAAAGGAGAAAAGAACTATGGCAAAGAAATTAGTAGAAGCCATCACTTCCATGGAGGAAGATTTTGCACAGTGGTATACCGACGTTGTAAAAAAAGCAGAACTGTGCGGCTACACAAGCGTAAAAGGATGCATGGCAATTAAACCGGCAGGTTATGCGATCTGGGAAAATATCCAGCACGAGCTTGACCGCAGATTCAAAGAGACAGGTGTACAGAACGTGTATATGCCGATGTTCATTCCGGAATCTCTTCTTCAGAAAGAGAAAGACCATGTAGAAGGTTTTGCACCGGAAGTAGCATGGGTTACACATGGCGGTCTGAACGAACTTCAGGAGCGTCTCTGTGTACGTCCGACTTCTGAGACTCTGTTCTGCGATTTCTATCAGAAAGAAATCCAGTCCCACAGAGATCTTCCGAAGGTTTACAATCAGTGGTGTTCTGTTGTCCGCTGGGAGAAGACAACTCGTCCGTTCCTTCGTTCCAGAGAGTTCTTATGGCAGGAAGGACATACTGCTCATGCAACAGCTGAGGAAGCAGAAGAGAGAACAATCCAGATGCTGAACGTGTATGCCGATTTCTGTGAAGAAGTACTGGCAATCCCGGTCATCAAAGGACAGAAAACAGATAAAGAAAAATTTGCAGGTGCAGTAGCTACTTATACAATTGAATCCCTGATGCATGATGGAAAAGCCCTGCAGTCCGGTACAAGCCATAACTTTGGTGACGGATTTGCAAAAGCATTCGGCATCCAGTATACAGATAAAGACAATACTCTGAAATATGTACACCAGACATCCTGGGGTATGACAACTCGTATGATCGGTGCGATCATTATGGTTCATGGTGACAACAGCGGACTTGTTCTGCCGCCGAGAATCGCTCCGACTCAGGCTGTTATCATCCCGATCCAGCAGCGTAAAGAGGGCGTCCTTGAAAAAGCAGATGAACTGTTTGCAGCGCTGAAAGCAGCAGGAATCCGCGTAAAAGTAGATGATACAGACAGAAGCCCGGGATTCAAATTCGCAGAGCAGGAAATGAGAGGTATTCCGGTTCGTATCGAATGTGGTCCGAAGGATATCGAGAACGGACAGGCTGTTATCTGCCGTCGTGACACGAGAGAGAAATATGTTGTATCATTTGATGAACTTGCTGCAAAAGTTCAGGAAGTACTTGACCTTATGCAGAAAGAAATGCTGGAACGTGCACGATCACATCGTGACGCTCATACTTATGTTGCAACAAATTATGAAGAGTTCAAAGATACCATCAACAACAAACCTGGTTTTGTAAAAGCTATGTGGTGCGGAAATCGCGAATGCGAAGATAAGATCAAAGAAGATGTTCAGGCAACATCCAGATGTATGCCGTTCCAGCAGGAACACTTAAGCGATGTCTGCGTATGCTGTGGAAAACCGGCTAAGAAGATGGTTTACTGGGGAAGAGCATACTAATATGAAATTAACGATTCCATCCAATGCGGAAAAGATACTGCACATTTTAGAGGAAAACGGTTATGAGTCTTATGTTGTCGGAGGATGCGTCCGGGATTCTATCCTGGGACGTAACCCCAACGACTGGGACATTACGACATCTGCATCTCCCATGCAGGTGAAGGAGCTGTTCCCGCGTACGGTAGATACCGGACTTCAACATGGAACAGTGACCGTTTTAATGGACAAAGAAGGCTATGAAGTTACTACATACCGCGTGGACGGCGACTATGAAGATGGGCGTCATCCGAAGCAGGTAGTGTTCACTTCCAGCCTGGAAGAAGATTTGAAGAGAAGAGATTTTACGATCAATGCGATGGCATATCATCCGATGAGAGGTCTGGTGGACCTTTTTCATGGAATGGAAGATATGGAGAATAAGATCATTCGCTGTGTTGGTGATCCGATGGAGCGTTTTCATGAGGATGCTCTTCGAATCTTGCGTGCGGTACGATTTTCTGCACAGTTGGGCTTTACGATTGAAGAAAAAACAAAAGATGGAATTCGTGTACTGGCACCGAATCTGAAATGTGTCAGCGCAGAGAGGATCCAGACGGAACTGGTGAAGCTTCTTGTTTCACCGCATCCGGATTATCTTCGCGTAGCTTATGAGACAGGCATTACAAAAGAATTTCTTCCGGAATTTGATACCTGTATGGAAGCGGAGCAGAATACGCCGCATCATTGTTATACGGTAGGTGAACATATTCTGCACAGTCTTTTGCTGGTGCGCCCAGATAAAGTACTTCGTCTGACAATGCTTCTTCACGATATCGCGAAACCGGTAATGCGTAAGACTGACGAAAACGGACGGGATCACTTTAAGCTGCATGCACTGGAAGGTGAAAAGATGGCAAAAGCAATCCTGCGCCGTCTGAAGTTTGATAATGATACGATCAGTAAAGTTTCCAGACTGATCAGATATCATGATGATCGTCCGATGCCGGAGATGCGTTCAGTACGACGTGCCGTGAACCGGATCGGAGAAGATCTGTTCCCGTTGTATCTGGAAGTGCAGCAGGCTGATATGCTTGCACAGAGCGAATACCGTCGGGAAGAAAAAGCTGCCCGTCTTCAGGGTGTGACAGAGTGTTATCATAAGGTGATCGAGGAAAAACAGTGTGTGTCGTTAAAGACACTTGCCGTGACCGGACGTGATCTGATCCAGGCAGGATATAAGCCGGGACCGGAACTCGGGGAAGTGCTGAAGGAATTGCTGGAGCATGTACTCGAAGAACCTTCCGATAACACAAAAGATAAATTAATGATGATAATAAGAGGCAAAAAATAACATTTGTACAGCGCTGCAGGCCTATGCATTTTCTGAATCCCCCTTACATAAGATAGAAGGTACATTTATCTGACTTATGTAGGGGGGATTTTCATTTGTATGATTACGGACTCAGTACACTGGAGCAGTACGGCCTCACCGCCGAATCCACATCCCGTACCCGCGGCGGTCTTCTCTGCCGTACCGAAAAAGGACTTGTCGTCATAAAAGAATTCAAAGGAACAGAAAAGAAACTCCAAAAACAGCAGGAACTGCTTTTGAAGATACAGGAACAGGGCGGCATCGTAGACTGTTATATTCCGAATCAGGAAGAGAATCTCGTAAGCCGTGACCGGGATGGCATTCCTTATACCATACAGTACTGGTACGAAGGAAGAGAGTGTGATACCCGTTCAAAAGAAGATATTTTCAGGAGCGTCCGTACCCTGGCGGAACTGCACCAGCGCATGCATATGCCTGTAGTGGAGTTTTATGTGGAGCCTTCTCTTGAGAATGAATATCAGCGGCATAATCAGGAACTCAAAAAAATTCGCAGTTTCATCCGAAAACGCGGCCCGTCCAGTCCTTTTGAAAAAATATACCTGGCAACAGTCGAAGACTTTCTGAGAGACGGCGAAGAAGCATATCAGACCTTGAAAAATTCAGCTTATGAAGTTCTCAGGAATGAAGCAGCAGAAAAAGGCGAAGTCTGCCATGGAGAATACAACCAGCATAATGTTCTGCTCCGTACAAAAGAAACTGCGGTGATTAACTTTGAACACTGGGGCTTTGATACACAGATGGCAGATTTGTATCGCTTTATGAGAAAAATTCTCGAAAAATACAACTGGGATGTCCGACTCGGGAAAGAAATGCTCCGCGTATATCACCAGACAAAACCTGTGACCGAAGAAGAATGGATAAATCTCAGAATCCGATTTGGATATCCGGAGAAATACTGGAAACTTGCCAATTACTACTATACGCACCGAAAAACATGGATTTCCGTAAAAAATACAGAGAAACTGCAGAATCTCATACGTCAGAGAGAAACATGGAGACAGTTTGAAGCGAGGGCATTTGAACACTATCCGTTTTAGATTACACTTCCTTTTTTGTCCAAACAGGTGTATAATTGATAACATCAATGGCAGTCAGCAGGCTGTCGGAAATACATTGTACAGGGAGGTATTTTAGTATGGATTACAGAGAGGTTTATGAGCAGTGGATTGCAAACCCATACTTCGATGAAGCAACAAAAGAGGAATTGAAAAATATTGCAGATGACGAAAATGAAATAAAAGAACGTTTTTATATGGATCTGGAGTTTGGTACAGCCGGTCTTCGTGGAATCATCGGAGCCGGAACCAACCGCATGAACATTTATGTTGTAAGAAGAGCTACCCAGGGTCTTGCAAACTATATCGCAAAAGTAGACAAGAAATCCCAGGGTGTTGCGATCGCATATGATTCCCGTCATATGTCACCGGAATTCGCACAGGAAGCAGCTCTTTGCCTAGCAGCAAACGGAATTAAAGCATATATCTTTGAGACCTTAAGACCTACACCGGAACTTTCCTTTGCAGTACGTCATCTTGGATGCGTTGCAGGTATCAATGTAACAGCCAGCCATAACCCACCGGAATATAACGGATATAAAGTATACTGGGAAGACGGCGCTCAGATCACACCGCCGCATGACAGCGGAATCATGGGAGAAGTTAAAGCAATCTCCGACTGGAATACCGTTAAGACCATGGACAAGGCTGAGGCTGAAAAAGCAGGTCTGTTCGAAGTGATCGGAAAAGAAGTTGACGATGCTTATATGGCAGAATTGAAAAAACAGGTTATCCATATGGATGCGATCCAGGCAGAAGGAAAGAACCTGAAGATCGTTTATACACCGCTTCACGGAACAGGTAATATCCCGGCAAGAAGAATCCTTAAAGAACTTGGATTTGAAAATGTTTACGTAGTAAAAGAACAGGAACTCCCGGATGGAGATTTCCCGACAGTAAGCTATCCGAACCCGGAAGCAGCAGAAGCATTTGAACTTGGACTGAAACTTGCAAAAGAAGTTGATGCAGACCTTGTTCTGGCTACAGACCCGGATGCAGACCGTCTTGGTGTACGTGTAAAAGATAAGAACGGAGAATATCATGATCTGACAGGTAATATGTCAGGATGCCTTCTTGCAAATTATGAAATCGGCCAGCGTAAGGCAGTGAACGGAAACCTTCCGGAAGACGGCGCCCTGATCAAGACGATTGTTACAACAAACCTTGCAGATGCTATTGCAAAAGGATACGGAGTAAAACTGATCGAAGTTCTGACAGGATTTAAATTTATCGGACAGCAGATCCTTGGATTTGAAAACAGCGGAAAAGGATCTTATCTCTTTGGATTTGAAGAGAGCTATGGCTGCCTGATCGGTACATATGCACGAGATAAAGATGCAATCGTAGCAACTATGGCACTCTGCGAAGCAGCAGCATATTATAAGACTCAGGGCAAGACTCTGTGGGATGCAATGATCGAAATGTACGAGCAGTTCGGATATTACAAAGATGATATCAAAGCTGTAACAATGAAAGGAATCGAAGGACTTCAGAAGATTCAGGAGATCATGAATTCTCTTCGTCAGAATCCGCCGGCAGAATTTGCAGGACATAAAGTAGTTGCTGTAAGAGATTACAAGGCAGATACGATTAAAAATCTGGAAACAGGCGAAGTTACACCGACAGGCCTTCCGAACTCTAACGTTCTCTATTATGAGCTGACAAACGATGCATGGGTATGCGTTCGTCCGTCCGGTACAGAACCGAAGGTTAAATTCTATTATGGTGTAAAGGGAACATCCCTGGAAGATGCTGACGAGAAATCCGCAGTTATGGGAAAAGCTGTTCTGGATATGGTTGACTCCATGATGTAATCCGACATATGCAGAATTTCGATGATTTTATGGAAGTTGTCAGGGAAATCCGTAAGAAATGTCCGTGGGACAGCATACAGACGCACGAAAGCCTGAAGAAGTATCTGCTCGAAGAGAGTAATGAGGTGCTGGAAGGAATCGACCGGTGACAGCGAAAATCTCTGTGAAGAACTGGGCGATGTACTGTTCCAGGTTGCACTTCACAGTGTGATCGCGGAAGAAGAGGGGCTTTTTACGATTGAGGATGTGATTCAGGGCATTTCTTCAAAAATGAAATTCCGACATCCGAAGATCTTTGCACCGCAGGATGAGCGAATGACAGGCCTCTCGTGGGAAGAACTGAAACAACTGGAAAAACAGTCGCGAAAAGTGACAGATGAAGCGTCTGAAAAAAGCGAAAAGCCTTGACAATTTGACATAAAAGGTTTATATATAGTAGATAGCGTGCATATGCCAAGGAAGCATTACGCAATAAATAAGAATGAGGTTATTTAGAGGAGGAACACCATGAATAAAACAGAATTAGTAGCAGCAATGGCGAAAGAAACAAACCTTTCTAAAAAAGATGTAGAGGCTGTATTAAAATCTTTCACTGATGTTGTAGCATCCGAATTAAAAAAAGGTGGAAAAATCCAGTTAGTTGGTTTTGGTACATTTGAAGTAAGCGAAAGAGCAGCCAGAGAAGGAAGAAATCCTCAGACTGGTGAAACAATGAAGATTGCAGCTTCTAAAGCTCCGAAATTCAAAGCCGGTAAAGCTCTGAAAGATATGGTAAACGAATAATAAATGATACTTTTCGGGGGAACGACAGTTCCCCCTTTTGTTATTTTGGAGGTATATATGAGACTTGATAAATATTTAAAGATCTCACGTCTGATAAAAAGAAGAACTGTTGCAAACGAAGCCTGTGATGCGGGACGAGTTCTGGTCAATGACCGTCCGGCAAAAGCTTCTGCGCAGGTAAAAGCAGGCGATACGATTGAAATCCAGTTTGGAAGTAAGAATGTAAAAGTTGAAGTGCTGGATATTAAAGAAACCGTCAGAAAAGAAGATGCAGAAAATCTTTTCCGTTATCTCTGATCCTTTTATTATCGGGCAGAGTAACGATTGTGCGTCTATTGGACAGGCTTCTTTCATAGATTAACAGTAAATGCAGGATAGGAGCTGTAGCATTGGAGGAGAACAGAAAGGGAAAAGGGCACAGTCTGACGCTGGAAGAGCGAAAGAACGGAAGGCTGACGGGTGTTCAGGATGTTCATTCATTTAATGAAAACGAGATCCTTCTTCTGACTGATGTGGGAAAAGTGTTGATTAAAGGAGAACAGCTTCATGTAAAAGGGCTTGACCTTGAAAAGGGAGAGGCTGAGATTGAGGGAAAAGTAAACAGTATTTCTTATCTGACAAAAAATGCACAGAAGAAAGAAGAGCCATTGCTGAAAAGGTTGTTCCGGTAAGATGAGCAGTTATATCAGATTCGAAATACTGCTTTTTTTACGCTCTCTTGAAGCCGGAATAGTGATGGTGCTGGTTTACAGAGTGCTCAGTCTGTCTGGAAATCTATTGTTTCGGAGCCGGAAGTGGAAAAATACAGTGGATCTTTTGTACTGGCTGACAGCCGGAATATTGCTTTTTATGGCGGCATTCCAGAGTAATTATGGAAGACTTCGGATTTTTATGCTGGCGGGTGTTGCTTTTGGAGGAATTTTTGCAAATATTGTGTTAAATAGGTTGCTATTTCTGGTAAAAAGATGTAATATTTTATGGTATAAACATACGAAAAGACGTTTATGGTGTAATAGAAGGGGCAGACGCTTTGAAAAAGTCAAAAAAGAAAAAGAATAAAAAAAGAATAGCGAATAACTACCTTGGAGTGGCAGCAATTGCTATTGTCGTTCTGCTTCTCTTAGGTGGACTGACTTACCAGAGCCAGACACTGAAAGCAAGGATTGCAGTTTATGATGCGAAGGCGGCTGCGCTGGAGGAGTCGATCGAGAACGAACAGACACGTACGGAGGAGATTGACGAGCAGAAAGAATATATGCAGACAGATGAATATATAGCAGAAGTTGCCAGAGATAAGCTTGGACTTGTGAAAGGTAATGAGATTGTTTTTGAAGAAGAGAAATAAAGGAGATTTTGCAGAAATATTTTCTGGAACGATCTCCTTTATTTGACAGATATTTTATAAGAACCCTCTTATAATAGTTTCCTAGTGAAAGTATTGGAATGCTTATAGAAGCATCAGGGGAGGGGGATATATGCAGGAATGGATAATTGCCATGCTCGTGATCAGTGTACTTCTGATATTGCGGGACATGGCAAAAACTATTTTGACGGGGAGAATGTCGAAAAAAGAGGAAATATTTCCTATTGGCGAAGATCATCCCCAGAAAGAAAAAGTGGAACGGTACGCGGCTGCTTTTCAGAAGCTTGCAGATACTTTTTATGGAATGCCATATAAGAAAGAATACTTAAGCAGTGGACAGATTACACATATACTGAATAATACAAATAATCGGCTTTGCAGTGGGTGTTATCATCAAGACATCTGCTGGAGAAGCCAGGCCGGAGCCATGTATCAGGGAGGAGAAGCACTGGTACGTGCCCTGGAAAAATGCGATGAGCAGGAAGTAGAGAAAATCCGGGCGCAGTGGGGGAGCGTGTGCGGGAGATCCATGCAGTATCTGGAAGAGGTACGCGAACAGTTTCGGAGCGAAAAGCAGAATCTCGTGTGGTTGAACCGTATGATCGAGAGCCGGCTGGCAGTGGCACAGCAGCTGACAGAAACAGCTGCCATCATGGAGATGGTGGCGAATGATCTGTATGATATTACGGCAGCAGAGCCGGAATTCCAGGAAGAACTGAAAAAAAGTCTTCGAAGGAAGCATGTGATTCTGAAAGCTGCCTGGGTGATGGATAAAGTTGAGGGGCGCAGACAGATCTTTCTGACTCTGCGTGCAAGAAGCGGCCAGTGTGTTTCGGTGACAGAGATTGCACAGCTCCTTTCTGAGATATGTGAGAGTAATATGACATCGGCACAGGGAAGCCGCTGTATCGTAAATGGTGAGTTTCATACGATCCATTTTGTGGAAGATGTGAGTTATCAGATGCTCTATGGCGTTTCCAGACTGACAAAAGAAGATGAAAAAGTTTCCGGGGATAATTACATCTGCAGACAGGAGGACGGTGGAAGATTTGTGATGTGTCTGTCTGACGGGATGGGTTCCGGGATGGATGCCTGCCGGGAGAGTGAAGTTGTGGTTGAACTTCTGGAACAGTTTCTGGAATCCGGATTTTCGCAGGAGACAGCTGCACGTATGGTTAATTCTGCGCTTGTCCTGAAAGGAAGAGAGGGTATGTTTTCTACAGTGGATATC
>CAVBPN010000205.1:0-11719 GCA_963597235.1 bacterium | reverse complement strand
CCGTGGATATTTGTGCGGTGGACTTATATACCGGAATCTGTGAATTTCTGAAAGCCGGAGCGTCATCGACGTTTATTAAGCGTGATCACTGGGTGGAGTCGATCTCATCGGAAAGTCTGGCTGCAGGTCTGGTGCAGAGAGTGGATTTTGACACTGCGTCCCGTAAACTGTATCATGGAGATTATCTGATCATGATGACGGACGGGGTGCTGGATGCTCTTCCGGTCGAGCGTGAGGAAGAGACGATGAAAGAGATCATCATGGATATTCAGGATGAAACACCACGAGAGATCAGCCGTGGAATTCTGGAACGTGCGCTGGGCTACAGCGATTACCGGGCGAGAGACGATATGACGGTACTTGTGGCAAATGTAGTCAGAAAGTGATCAGGAAGAAAAGATTTATACTGGGAAATGGCGATGCAGGAGAAGAAAAAATGCAGGAAGATACATTGCAGAAAGTAAAAAAATATATAATTGAAACGAATATGCTGAATGGCTGTTCAGAGATCATCCTTGGCGTGTCTGGCGGACCGGATTCGATGACAATGCTGCATATCCTGAATGAATTGAAAGGTGAATTCGGATATGCGCTTCGGGCAGTGCATGTAAATCATGGGATTCGCGGAGCGGAGGCATTAAGGGATCAAAAGATGGTGGAAAGAATATGCAGTGAATGGAAGATTACGTGCAGTGCATATAATTATGATATCCCGGGAATAGCAGATGAATGGAAAATGGGGACTGAGGAGACAGGGCGAAAGGTCCGCAGGATGGCTTTTGAAGAAGAGAAAAGAAAGACTTCGAAAACGCCGGAAGAGGTGAGGATTGCTCTTGCTCATAATCGGAATGATATGGCAGAAACAATGCTGCATCATCTTGCCAGGGGGACCGGAATCCGTGGACTTTGCTCGCTAAAACCGTTAAACGGAGAAATTATCCGTCCGCTTTTATGTTTAGAACGGAGTGAAATCGTCAATTATGCAGAGGAGCACAAAATTCCGACTGTGCTGGACAGCAGTAATCTGGAAGATGATTACACAAGAAACCGAATACGCCGTCATATCCTTCCTCTGCTGGAACAGGAAGTAAATTCAAGATCGATTGCTCATATGGCAGAGGCATCTGAAATCTTTGGACAGGCGGAGACGTATTTTAAAAAGCTGGCCAAGGGACTGGCAGAACAATATGTGAGAGAAACAGGCGGATATATTCTGGATGAAAGCTTTTTTGAAAAAGAAGAGATCGTTCAGAATTATGTGATACGGGAGATGCTGGAGGCGACAGCCGGACATCAGCGTGACCTTACAGCCGGACACATAAGGCAGATCTGTGATTTGTTTCATATGCAGACAGGGCGAAAAATAGATCTGCCGTACGAGATGGAAGCCCTCAGAGTCTATGAGGGAGTACAAATCAGAAAGAAATCTCCTGCATCGAAAAAGAAACAGGGCACAGAAGAACAGGATGTACAGCACCTTTGCGTTCCGGGAGAGACAAAATGGCAGCAGGGAAACTTTCAAACAAGAATTTTTTCGTATAATGGCGAGAAGATTTTGGAAAAAAAGTATACGAAATGGTTTGATTGTGATAGAATAAATTGCGAACTGTCTGCCCGCACACGCAGAAGTGGCGACTATATGGTGGTCAATAAAAGCGGCGGACATAAAAAGCTGACACGTTGTATGATCGATGATAAGATTCCGGGAGAAGAGAGGGCGGAGATTCCTCTTATCGCTGATGGAAACGAGATCATGTGGATCGTAGGCGGAAGAATCAATGAGCGTTACAAAATCACTTCCGAGACAGGAAGGGTATTGGAGATTACATACCAAGGAGGAAACGTAGAATGAGCGAAAAAATCAAAGTCCTACTGAGCGAAGAAGAAGTGGATGCAAGAATCAAAAAGATTGCTGCACAGATCAGTAAAGATTATGCAGGAAAAGAAATCCATCTGATCTGTGTCCTGAAAGGTGGCGTATTCTTTACCTGTGAGCTGGCAAAGAGAATCACTGTTCCGGTATCTCTTGACTTTATGTCTGTATCCAGTTACGGAGATGACACAAAATCCAGCGGTGTTGTAAAGATCGTTAAGGATTTGGATCAGCCACTGATCGGTAAGGATGTTCTGATCGTGGAGGATATCATTGACTCAGGAAGAACACTCAGCTACCTGATCGAGATTCTGAAAGGAAGAAATCCTAACAGTATCCGTCTGTGTACACTTCTGGATAAACCGGAGCGCAGAGTGAAAGATGTAAAAGTAGATTACTGCTGCTTCAATATTCCGGATGAATTTGTGGTAGGCTATGGTCTGGATTATGCACAGAAATACAGAAATCTTCCGTTTATCGGAGTGGTTGAACTAGACCAGGAAGACTAATTGAAAGGAGACAGCAACAGGTGAACAGACAGTCAGGCAGAATTGGCCTGTATCTTGTACTGATCGTGATGCTGGTTGCCGGATATTTTTATCTGAATAACCAGGTGACGTCACAGAGCAGTTACTCGATGGAAAGTATGAAACAGGCGGCAGAGGACGGAAAGATCTCTTCAGCGAAGATTTATCAGAACAGAGAGGTTCCGACCGGTTCTGTTGTTGTGGATATTGAAGGCGAGGGACAGAAAAGAGTTTATGTAACAGACGTTAAGGACGCACAGGAAGTTCTGGAAAGCTATGACATTCATCCGGATGTTGCAGATGTTCCACAGGAGAGTGTATTTATGACAACGCTTCTTCCGGTACTTCTTACAGGCGGACTGGTGATTTTTCTGTTTCTTATGATGAACCGTCAGATGTCGGGCGGCGGCGGAAATGCAAAGATGATGAACTTTGGCAAGAGCCGTGCCAGAATGATGCTGCCGGATGATAAGAAGGTAACATTCCAGAATGTAGCAGGTCTTCAGGAAGAAAAAGAGGATCTGGTAGAAGTTGTAGATTTTTTGAAAGCACCACAGAAATACACAAATGTCGGAGCAAGAATCCCGAAAGGAGTGATCCTTGTGGGACCTCCTGGAACCGGTAAGACACTTCTTGCAAAAGCAGTCGCAGGAGAAGCGGGAGTTCCGTTTTTCTCTATTTCAGGATCTGACTTTGTAGAAATGTTTGTCGGTGTCGGTGCATCCCGTGTTCGTGACCTGTTTGAAGAAGGGAAGAAACATGCACCATGTATTATCTTTATTGATGAGATCGATGCTGTTGCAAGACAGCGTGGAACCGGCATGGGCGGTGGACATGATGAGAGAGAACAGACACTGAACCAGCTGCTTGTAGAGATGGATGGTTTTGGAGTAAATGAAGGAATCATCGTGATGGCAGCGACTAACCGTGTGGATATCCTTGATCCGGCAATCCTGAGACCTGGTCGTTTTGACCGTAAAGTGGCAGTGGGACGCCCAGACGTAAAAGGTCGTGAAGAAATCCTTCGTGTCCATGCAAAAGATAAACCGCTTGGTGAAGATGTTGATCTTGCTCAGATCGCACAGACAACTGCCGGCTTTACAGGAGCTGATCTTGAGAACCTTTTGAATGAAGCTGCGATCATGGCAGCAAGATCAGGACGCAGCTATATCACTCAGATGGATATTAAATATGCTTTCATTAAAGTTGGTATCGGTGCAGAGAAGCGAAGCAAAGTTATTTCCGAGAAAGAGAAGAAGATCACTGCATATCATGAAGCCGGACATGCAATCCTGTTTCATGTGCTCCCGGATATGGACCCGGTATATACGATTTCCATTATCCCTACAGGAATGGGAGCTGCCGGTTATACAATGCCTCTTCCGGAAAATGACGAAATGTTCAATACAAAAGGCAAGATGTTGCAGGATATCACCACTCTTCTGGGCGGACGTGTCGCTGAGGAGATTATTTTCGGAGATATCACGACAGGTGCTTCTAATGATATTAAACGTGCGACCAGTACAGCGCGTGCAATGGTCATGCAGTATGGTATGTCTGATAAACTTGGACTGATCACTTACGGGGATGATGGAGACGAAGTCTTTATCGGACGTGATCTGGCTCATACAAGAAGCTACAGTGAAGAAGTTGCAAAAGAAATTGACAAAGAGGTTCATGATATCATTGACCGTTGTCATGCGGATGCAAGAAAGATTATTTCTCAGCATATGGATGTCCTTCATAAGTGCGCAGCACTTCTTTTAGAGAAGGAAAAAATCCAGAGAGACGAGTTTGAGGCACTTTTTACATCAGAAAATGAAATGCCTCAAGAATAGGATGTACAAAGTGCATAAAAAGACATATCAAAATTTGTGAAGTTTGTGCACACTTTTGGCGGGAGTCATGGTACTATAATAACCGTAAAAACCCCCCAATACATTATATAGTTTTTGCTACACCCCATAAGAAGAAATACCTTCTCCAAAAAAGACAGCTTATCCCGCTGTCTTTTTTACTTTGTCCAAAAATAAATTTTGTATTGTTTCTAAACACTATTTCGACTAAAATATAAATACGTGTGTTTGTTCACGGAGGGAAGAAACATACATATGTTAAAGTACAAAGGGGAATTGACTATGAAACAGGGAAATGAAGATATTGCCAAAAAGATGCAGTACATTCTGAATATGCGGCCAGTACTGAATAAGGATGCGTTGTTCAGTGACGGGACCAGATATTACAGAAATCCTACTGAGCCAAAGAGCGGTGAAAAGGTAATGATCAGCTTCAGAACCCAGAAGAATAATGTGGATGCGGTATATCTCGTATCCGGAGATCAGAAATATAAAATGAAAGTATACAAAACCACAAAAGGTTTTGATTATTATGGAACAAAGATCGTGATGCCGAATAAGATCTTCCGGTATCATTTTGAAATCCAGTATGGATGGGTGACCTGCTATTATACAGAACAGGGAGTCTGTTCAGAACTGCAGGAATGGACGCAGTTTGAAATCTATCCGGATTATCATACGCCGGACTGGGCAAAAGGTGCCGTGATGTATCAGATCTTTGTAGATCGTTTTAATAATGGTGATCCGTCTAATGATGTGGAGCGCGATGAATATACGTACATTGGTGAGCACAGTGAAAAGGTGACAGACTGGTCGAAGACACCGGCTGTTATGGGCGTACGTGAATTCTATGGCGGTGACCTGCAGGGAATTATCGATAAATTGGATTATCTTGAAGATCTTGGTGTTGAAGTTCTTTACCTGAATCCGATCTTTGTATCGCCGAGTAACCATAAGTATGACTGCCAGGATTACGACTATGTAGATCCGCATTATGGAAAGATCGTGGAAGATGATGAAGGCTTGCTTGCACCGGAAGACCGCGATAATTCACATGCGGCGAAATACATCCGCCGTGTGACAGACAAGCGAAATCTGGAGGCGAGTAACCAGCTGTTTGCAGAACTTGTGGAAGAGCTGCACAGACGTGGAATGAAGATCATTCTGGATGGTGTGTTTAATCATTGTGGTTCTTTTAATAAATGGATGGACAGAGAACGGATCTATGAAGGACAGGATGGGTATGCACCGGGTGCTTATGTATCCGCAGACAGTCCGTATCGTTATTTCTTTGATTTTCACGATCAGAACCGCTGGCCATATAATCCGACTTATGATGGATGGTGGACGCATGACACACTGCCGAAACTGAATTACGAGGGTTCGCGTGAATTATATGATTATGTTCTTAAGGTGGCACAGAAGTGGGTTTCGGCTCCTTATAATGTAGATGGATGGAGACTGGATGTGGCTGCCGATTTGGGACACAGCAATGAATTTAATCATCAGTTCTGGAAAGATTTCCGCAAAGCAGTCAAAGAAGCCAATCCGGAGGCTCTGATCCTCGCGGAGCATTATGGAAGTCCGGAGGGGTGGCTTCAGGGAGATGAATGGGATTCGGTCATGAACTACGACGCGTTCATGGAACCGGTGACCTGGTTCCTGACCGGAATGGAGAAGCACAGTGATGAATATCGTGAAGACCTCTACGGAAACAGTGATGCATTTATCGGTGCCATGAAGACGCATATGCGTTCACTGCATATGTCCTCTCTTCATACGGCGATGAATGAGCTGTCCAATCACGATCATTCCAGATTTCTGACAAGAACGAACCGCAGAGTCGGTCGTGTTTCTTATGCCGGTGCACAGGCGGCATCGGAAAATATCAATACAGCAATCATGCGTGAGGCGATTGCCATCCAGGTGACCTGGCCGGGAGCTCCGACACTTTATTATGGAGATGAGACCGGGGTATGTGGCTTTACAGATCCGGATAACCGAAGAACTTATCCGTGGGGCCATGAAGATATGGAACTTCTGAATTTCTATAAGGCTATGATAGCAATCCATAAGAAATATAAGATGCTTCGAAATGGCTCACTGAAATTTCTCTGGAATGATTATCAGGGACTCTGCTATGCGAGATTTTCCCACACGGAGCAGATGATCGTTGTGCTGAATAACAGAGATGAGGGAAGAGATGTTATGATCGAGGTCTGGCCGTCGGGAATCAGCCGACTGGAGGAGACCACCTTTACAAGACTGATCCAGTCTTCCCAGGAAGGTTATACGGATCATCAGAAACAGATCGTGTGCAGAGCCGGCTCATTGAATCTTTACCTGCCACCGCGCAGTGTGACTGTACTGCATCATAAAGATCAGATCTGAAAACTGCATCACAAAATTCTCTTGACAGGGTCGAAGGTGTATGTTACGATATCAATACTTTCACGTGGTAGAGTGACTACGTGGTAAAAGAGAAAAACGAATAGCAATAGAGAAAACATGTTAAGGGAGATAGAATGATGAAGAAAAAAGCAGTTGCAGTGATCATGACAGCAGTAATGGCAATGGGAATGGCATCCGTAGTAAGCGTACAGGCAGGCGTAGAAGATAAGACACTGATCGTTGGATTTGATGCAGAATATCCGCCATATGGATATATGGATGAGAACGGTGAGTATACAGGATTTGACCTGGAACTGGCTCAGGCAGTATGTGATATGGAAGGCTGGGAACTTGAAAAGAAACCGATCAACTGGGATTCAAAAGATATGGAACTGAATTCCGGATCTATCGACTGTATCTGGAATGGATTTACCATGAATGGAAGAGAAGATGATTATACTTTCTCAGTACCGTATGTAGATAACAGCCAGGTAATCGTTGTTTCTGAATCTTCAGGAATTGAGAAACTGACAGATCTTGCAGGAAAGACTGTTGGTGTACAGGCAGCTTCCGCAGCACTGGATCTTCTGCAGAGCGAAGAAGAAGGCGGACAGAAAGAACTGGCAGATGCCTTCGGATCTCTGAATGAATTTGCAGATTATAATACTGCATTTACAGAACTGCAGGCAGGAGCACTGGATGCACTTGCAATCGATATCGGAGTTGCTAAATATCAGCTGAACTCAAGAGGTGAGGGATTCAAGATCCTTGATGAGACACTGAATACAGAACAGTATGCGATTGGCTTCAAAAAAGGAAATGATGAACTTTGTGATATCGTAAATACAGATCTTCAGAAACTTGCAGATGATGGAACCGTTGCAGAACTTGCTGAGAAATATGAGATTGCTGATATGGTTACATTAAAAGCTTCCGATGATGCTGAGGCAGATGATACAAAAGAAGCAGCAGATGATGCTGAGGCAGATACAACAGAAGAAAAATAAAGCAATAAAAAATAAGAATACAGAATGGGATGCTTCCCGGATTTCCGGGTGGCATCCCTCTTGTAGGTTTATGGAGGAGAGTACATGAGTTTTCAGGTAATGTTACAACAGCTTACCACGGGGTTTGGGCAGACACTGTTGATCTTTTTTCTGACCCTGTTATTTTCCCTGCCGCTTGGCATGGTGGTATATTTTGGACGGGTAAGCAGATTTAAGCCATTAAGCTGGATCGTTAAAGCTTATATCTCTATTATGAGAGGAACACCGCTGATGCTGCAGCTGCTGTTGTGGTATTTCGGACCATTTTATCTGTGGGGAATGAATATCGGAAATTATAAGTTTACAGCGATCATCCTGGGATGTTCACTGAACTATGCGGCATATTTTGCTGAAATCTATCGTTCCGGAATCGAATCCATTCCGGCAGGTCAGTACGAGGCGGCACAGCTCCTCGGATATAATAAGAGCCAGACATTTTTCAAGATCGTACTTCCACAGGTCGTAAAGATTGTGCTTCCGTCTGTGACGAACGAGGTCATCACTCTTGTAAAAGATACGTCCCTTGTTTATTCTGTATCTTATATTGAGATGTTTGCCCTTGCAAAACAGATCGCAGCAGCTCAGACAACCGTCATTCCGTTTGTGATCGCCGGAGTATTCTACTATATCTTCAACTTCGTAGTTGCATGGGTTATGGAATGGTTTGAAAAGAAACTGAATTACTATCGTTAGGAGGAAATGCTTTGAGTACAAGTCTTCTTGAAATGAATCATATCAAAAAAGAATTCGACGGCCTTCAGGTACTGAAAGATGTGTCGATTCATGTTAATGAAGGAGAGGTTGTTTCAATCATCGGTTCCTCCGGTTCCGGTAAATCTACCCTTCTTCGCTGCGCAACCCTGCTGACGCTGATCGACGATGGTGAGGTCAGCTACATGGGAAATAAGACAGTCTGGACCGAAAATGGAAAAGTCTGTCTGCCGAATAAAAATAAATTAAAAGAAATCCAGTCCTGCTTTGGATTGGTGTTCCAGAACTTTAACCTGTTTCCGCACTATACGGTCATGAAGAACATTACTGATGCACCGATCCATGTGCAAAAAAGAAATAAAGATGAGGTTTATAAAGAAGCAAGAGACCTCCTGGCAAAGATGGGACTTTCTGATAAAGAAGACGCCTATCCGTATCAGTTGTCCGGTGGACAGTGTCAGCGAGTTGCAATTGCGAGAGCACTTGCACTGAATCCGAAGATTCTGTTCTTTGATGAGCCGACTTCCGCACTTGATCCGGAACTTACCGGAGAAGTTCTTCGTGTAATCCGCTCTCTGGCTGATCTTCATATCACGATGGTGATCGTAACACATGAGATGAATTTTGCACGTGATATTTCAGACAGAGTTATTTTTATGGATAAGGGTGTGATCGCTGTGGAAGGTACCCCACAGGAGGTATTTTCCTCAAGTAATGCACGAATAAAAGAATTCCTTGGTAAATTTCATCAGGGAGAGGAATAAAGGGATTGCTTTTAATCATGCGATGTTATATAATTTCTGCGTAATGATAGGAAATCCGATTAACCGCAGTGAAATATCTCCTGCGGTTAATCGAGTGAGATGATAGGAGTAAATACATGAGTACAGACAGATACGTAAGTCCCCTTTCAGAGCGTTATGCCAGCAAGGAAATGCAGTACATTTTTTCTCCGGATATGAAATTTCGCACCTGGAGAAGATTGTGGATCGCTCTGGCTGAAACAGAAAAAGAGCTTGGCCTGAATATCACTCAGGAGCAGATCGATGAACTGAAAGCTCACAAGGATGATATCAACTATGATGTGGCAAAAGAAAGAGAACGTCAGGTACGTCATGACGTTATGTCCCATGTGTACGCATATGGTGTACAGTGCCCGAAAGCAAAAGGAATCATTCATCTGGGAGCAACATCCTGCTATGTTGGAGATAATACAGATATTATCGTTATGGCTGAGGCCCTGAAACTGGTTCAGAAAAAACTGGTGAACGTAATTGCAGAACTGTCAAAATTTGCAGATAAATATAAAAATCAGCCGACTCTTGCATTTACACATTTCCAGCCTGCACAGCCGACAACTGTCGGAAAGCGTGCAACTCTCTGGACACAGGAATTCCTGATGGATCTGGAAGATCTGGAATATGTAATGGGAACACTGAAACTTCTCGGTTCTAAAGGAACGACCGGAACGCAGGCAAGCTTCCTGGAACTGTTTGAGGGAGATCAGGAAACGATCGATAAGATTGATCCGATGATCGCAGAGAAGATGGGATTCAAGAACTGCTATCCGGTATCCGGACAGACCTATTCCCGTAAAGTAGACACAAGAGTACTGAATATTCTTGCAGGAATCGCAGCAAGTGCACATAAGATGTCAAACGATATCCGCCTTCTGCAGCATCTGAAAGAAGTAGAAGAACCATTCGAAAAATCTCAGATCGGTTCCTCTGCAATGGCATATAAGAGAAATCCGATGAGAAGTGAGCGTATCGCATCTCTTTCCAGATATGTGATGGTAGACGCACTGAATCCGGCGATCACTTCTGCCACACAGTGGTTTGAGAGAACACTGGATGATTCTGCGAATAAACGTCTCAGCATTCCGGAAGGATTCCTCGCGATCGACGGCATCCTTGATCTGTGCCTGAACGTTGTAGACGGACTGGTTGTATATCCGAAAGTTATAGAGAAACATATGATGGCTGAACTTCCGTTCATGGCAACAGAAAACATCATGATGGATGCTGTAAAAGCCGGTGGCGACCGTCAGGAACTTCACGAACGTATCCGTGAACTTTCCATGGAAGCAGGACGTACCGTTAAGGTTGAAGGTAAAGATAATGACCTTCTGGAGAGAATCGCAGCAGACCCTGCGTTCAATCTTACAATTGATGAACTGCGTAAATCTATGGAGCCATCCCGATATGTCGGAAGAGCAAAAGAGCAGACAACGACATTTATCGAAAAGACTGTACAGCCGGTTCTGGATGCGCATAAAGACATGCTCGGCATGACCGCAGAAATCAACGTATAAAACACGAGGAGGATAAAGTGTTATGATCAAAGCAGTAGTTGGAGCAAACTGGGGAGATGAAGGTAAAGGTAAAATTACCGATATGCTCGCTGAGGAAGCTGATATTATCGTAAGATTCCAGGGAGGAGCCAATGCAGGACATACCATCGTGAACGATTATGGTAAATTTGCACTGCATACACTTCCGTCTGGTGTATTCTATAACCACACAACAAGTGTGATCGGAAACGGTGTTGCCCTGAACATTCCTGTATTTTTTAAAGAATATAACGAAGTTGTTTCAAGAGGTGTTCCGGCTCCGAAGATCATGATCTCCGACAGAGCACAGATCGTGATGCCATATCACATTCTGTTTGACCAGTATGAAGAAGAGCGCCTGGGAGGTAAATCCTTCGGCTCTACCAAATCTGGTATCGCTCCGTTCTACTCAGATAAATACGCAAAGATCGGTTTCCAGGTAAATGAACTGTTCCATGACGATTCTCTGAGAGAAAAAGTAGAGCGTGTTGTTGAGACAAAGAACATCCTTCTGGAACATCTGTATCATAAACCACTTCTTGATCCAAATGAGATCTTTGATGAATTAATGAAATATAAAGAAATGGTAGCTCCATATGTTGGCGATGTATCCCTGTTCCTGTGGAATGCATTAAAAGAAGGAAAAGAAATCCTGCTTGAGGGACAGCTTGGTTCTCTGAAAGACCCGGATCACGGAATTTATCCGATGGTTACATCTTCTTCTACACTGGCTGCTTATGGTTCAATCGGTGCAGGGGTACCACCATATGAAATTAAGAAAGTTATCACTGTATGCAAGGCTTACTCCAGTGCAGTAGGAGCAGGTGCATTTGTTTCCGAGATCTTCGGCGAAGAAGCTGATGAGCTCAGAAGACGCGGTGGAGACGGTGGAGAATACGGTGCAACGACCGGACGTCCGAGACGTATGGGATGGTTTGACTGTGTAGCTTCTAAATATGGCTGTCGTATGCAGGGAACTACAG
>CAVBPN010000204.1:3776-6727 GCA_963597235.1 bacterium | reverse complement strand
TCAATTTATTCATGTTACACATGAGAAGTACTACGACAGATTCGGTGAGAATTTTGGAAAAGAAATTAAAACAATTTTCACAGATGAGCCACAGATGACCCACATGGGAGTACTGGAGAATCCGTTCGATAAGGAGCAGATCATAATACCTTATACAGATGACTTTGATGAAAGTTTTTTTCGTGAATATGGTTATTCTATCCTGGATCATCTTCCGGAATTATTCTGGGAAATGAAAGATCAGAAAAATTATCAGACAAGGTATCATTATCACAGACATGTAACTGAAAGATTTGCAAGAGCTTTTGGAGATCAGATAGGCAGATGGTGCAAAGACCATAACATAGGACTTACTGGTCATATGATGAATGAGTGGACTTTACATTCACAGACAATGGGCGTGGGTGAGGCAATGCGACCGATGAAAGAATTTGCTCTTCCTGGTGTGGATATGTTGTGTGACAGAAGAGAGTTATCTACTCTGAAGCAGGCACAGAGCGTGGCAAGACAGCAGGGACGTGAAGGTGTAATGTGCGAAATATACGGAGTCACAGGGTGGGATTTTGATTTTCGAAATCACAAACTTGCCGGAGACTGGCAGGCTGCATTGGGAGTTACATTCAGGGTTCCGCATCTGACATGGGTTTCCATGGAAGGAGAGGCAAAAAGGGATTATCCGGCATGTATCGGAGAACATTCTCCGTGGTACAAAGAATATGGATGCATAGAAGATCATTTTGCAAGAATAGGTACTGCATTGACAAGGGGCAGTGCAATTGTAAAAGTTGGTGTGATCCATCCGATAGAATCATACTGGATGGAATACGGAAATAAAGTACAGACAGCTCTTTCAAGAGAAATCATGGAAGAAAATTTTTCAAATATAATTAATTGGATGCTGTTTGGATTCATTGATTTTGATTTCATATCAGAGTCGATGCTTGCAGAAGAAAAGTTTGAGCCTGGTGATAAATTTGTGGTTGGCAAGTCACGATATGAGGTAGTTGTCATTCCTGAGTGCCATACACTTCGAAAAGAAACGTTAAGTAAACTAAAAAGTTTCCGCGATAATGGTGGAACTGTGATTTTTATGGGTGATGTGCCGAGATTTGTTGATGGAAAGTTGTGCGATGATGTGAAGAAATTTGCTGAAAAATGCAGATGTATTTCTTATAACAGGGGAAGACTGCTTGATGCACTGGAACAATATCGTGATGTTGATGTAGAGTCAGTATTTCTTGATGGTGCAGATTCTACACGTATAAAACATCTTGAAACAGGAAAACGAGCAAATAATATTTTTTACCAGTTAAGGCAGGATGGAGAAAACCAGTGGCTTTTTATTGCGCATGTGAATAAGGCGGTTAATGAAGATATAGCATATACTGAGCGGTTGAAAATAATGGTTAATGGTAAATTTACTCCGGTATGTTATGATACGATGTCTGGTGAGATATACAGGATCAGTGCGGAATATGATGATGAAAAAACATATTTTACCTATGATACATCCTTGCAGGGAAGTTTACTGGTTAAGCTTATTCCGGAGATTTCTAAAAATGCTGATCAGAAAAATACGGCTTATGAGATTTGGAGCGAAGGTAAATGCCTGTCAGAACCGACAAAATATTTTTTAGAAGAGCCAAATGTGTATTTGCTGGATCAGGCTGAATATGCATTTGATGCCGAAGAATGGAATGATAAAGAAGAAATCCTGAGAATTGATAATATTCTCAGAAAGAAACTGAATTATCCACTAAGAATGGAGGCACTGGCACAACCGTGGACACAGAGTGATGAGGGAAAGAGCGAACATGTATTAAAGCTTCGATATAGAATTCAATCTGAGATAGAATTAAAAGAAATATATCTGGGAATAGAATGCCCGCAGAATTCAGAAATTATCTGGAATAATGAAAAGATTGAAAAAGTTCCCAGGGGATATTACGTTGATGACAGCATACAGAAGATAGAATTGCCAGGACTTATAAAAGGGGAGAATATTCTGGAAATACATATGAGGTTTGGAGCAAAGACAAACGCAGAGAGTATGTATATTCTGGGTGACTTTGGTGTGAGAGTTATTGGCAGAGAGGCGGTAATAACTAATCTTCCGGATAAAATCATGTATGGCGACTTAACATCACAGAATCTGGCATTCTATGGAGGGAATCTGGTGTATGAAACGGAGGAGGAGTTTGATGCAGGCGAACTTGTGCTGGAGGTTTCACATTACAGAGGAGCGTTGATGCAAATATTTGTAGATGAGAATCAAATTGATAATCTTTATTTGGCACCATATAGACTATCATGCGGAAAGATATGTAAAGGAAAACATAAGGTGAAAATAAAACTGTTTGGAAACAGAGTAAATACATTTGGTGCAGTACATAATGCTGACAGAACTGAAAAGTGGTATGGTCCGAATATCTGGCGTACGACAGGAAATAAGTGGAGTTATGAATATCAGTTAAAACAAATGGGAATATTAAAATCACCGGTTTACCGGATAAAATAGGAGTCATAGTATAATGGAGAAAAAATATTGGGAGAAATTACATTCACCTGAAAATGAATTCAGAAGTGCCCCATTTTGGGCATTTAACAGCAAACTTGAAGAAAAAGAATTAAAATTTCAGATACACAGTATGAAAGAACAGGGAATTGGTGGTTTTTTTATACATTCAAGAGAGGGACTGGAGACACCATATCTTTCAAATGAGTGGATGGATGCTGTGAAAGTGTCAATGGACGAAGCGAAGAAACAGGGCATGGAGGTGTGGATTTACGATGAAGATAAATGGCCATCAGGCAGTGCAGGAGGTCTGGTAAGTCAGAAAAATCCTAAAGAATATTCCTCAAAGGGACTTACGCTTGAGACACTGACAATTGATGAAGCTATAGAAAGAAAAGCTTGCGGCTGCATGGAAATCGGACATGAATATGCCGAT
>CAVBPN010000204.1:0-3766 GCA_963597235.1 bacterium | reverse complement strand
AGGGAATACATACAGAGAAAGAGGATGATAAGATACTGGTGCTGCGCAGAGAAATTTCAAAAACCAGTGAATGGTATAATGGGTTTGCACCATCAGATACTTTAAATCCTTCAGCGGTAAAAGAATTTTTGAATCTGACACATGAAGCATATAAGAAAAAATTTCATGAAGATTTTGGAGATACAATAAAAGGTTTCTTTACAGATGAACCAAATTGTTGTGATTTTTATTCTGTTTTTACAAAGGGAAGACCGTGGGTTACATGGACAGACGAATTTGACAGTTATTTTAAAACTAAAAGAGGGTATGATTTAATTGAATATTTGCCGTATCTTTTTTATTATGGAGCGAAGGCTTCTAAGATCCGACATGATTACTGGTATACAATTGCTGAATTGTTTCAGGAGTCCTATATGAAACAGGTATATGAATGGTGCGAAAAAGAAGGCGTTGAATCTACCGGACATATTTTATATGAAAATGATCTGGGATATCAGGCAAGAGTGTGCGGTGCTGCTATGCCGCAGTATGCCTATCTGCATAGGCCGGGAATCGATCTTCTTGGAGAACAGACAGAGGAATATCTGACAGTAAAGCAATGTACCAGTGTTGCCAGGCAATATGGTCGTAAGCATACCATCACTGAAACGTATGGATGTACAGGCTGGGAATTTGGATTTGAAGGTCAGAAATGGCTGGGGGACTGGCAGTTTGTCATGGGAATTGACAGAAGATGTCAGCATCTGGCTCAATATTCAATAACAGGATGCCGTAAGAGAGATTATCCACCCGTATTTAATTATCAGACAACGTGGTGGAAATATAATCATTTGCTGGAGAATTATTTTGCCAGAATCTCCATGATGATGGGAGAAGGTGACACTTTATGTGATGTTCTTGTTCTTCATCCGATGAGTTCAATTTGGACAAGATGCGGAAGTTCAGAAAAAGAAAATCTTGACAATATTGAAATGAATATGGGTTGGATGGATGAACATATCACATCGTTAAATAAGTGGGGAGATACATGGAATCGAATGTCAAAAATCTTACTTGGAGCACATATTGATTTCGATTTTGGCGATGAAATTCTTATGAAACAGAATGGAAGTGTGGAGAATGGTGCATTAGTAGTAGGGGAATGTAAGTATCATACAGTAATAGTCCCTGGAATTCTTTCTATATTTGACAATACGAAGAGACTTCTGGAAGAATTTTCAAAAACGGGTGGTCGGGTGATATTGGTGAAACCCCTGCCAGATATGATTGAAGGCGAAGTAGTCAGTGATCTGGGAAACGGCCTGGCGAATCTGCCTGGAAGTGTTATTGTAGAAAATTTTGAAAGCATTTCCGATTGCCTTTACAGGAATTCTGAGAAATGTGTCCGGATCAGAAACAGGGATGGACAGGAAGCAAGTGATATTCTTGTGAAAATAAAAAAACAGAATCATGATTATGTGTTCTTTATGGTGAATAATGATCGGAAAGAGGAGCAGACAGTTACGATCGAATTCTTTAAAACTGGTAAGGTGTCACAATATGATCCATGGTTAGATAAACACAGTGAATTAACTGTAAAGGAATGTGAGAATGGTTCTATGAGATTTATAGCATCCTTTACTCCTGTACAGAGTCTTATTTTCATAATAAGCACAGATGAGAAGCCCGATGTTGGGAATGTAGAGTTTCCATATGAACATCCGCATTATACAGAACCTGTATTGGCTGCATTGGGACCTGCTGCAAAAATAAGAAGAACAATGGAAAATGTTCTTACATTGGATAATTGCCGTTATCGGCTGAATAATGAAGAAATATCTGATGTAATGGAAGTCTGGAAGGCACAAAAAGAAATCAGAGAAAAATTAAATATGCAGCAGGTTTATTATAATGGAGCACCGCAGAGGTATTTCTGGCTGAATATCCCCTGCGAGAAAGATGGTACACTTTTTGAATTAGAATTCGAGTTTGATGTTAGGAATGTACCTGTCAATGATTGCTGCGTAGTTATAGAAAAAGCAGGAAATTTTACGGTCAAACTGAATGGTGAACCATGTATTCTGGAAGATGATTATTTTATTGATCATGAGATGAATCGTTTTCGCTTGCCTGAAATGAATCAGGGAAGACAGAAACTGAGTATATCCGGAAAATATAATCAGGCAATTGAACTTGAGGATATTTATATTATTGGCGATTTTGCTGTAGATACAGACAGATGTATATGTTTTGAAAACGAAAAAATACATTTTGGCGATTGGTGTCTTCAGGGATATTATCATTATCCAGGCAGTATAATATATGAGTTTGAATTTTTATACAATGAGATTTCAGATAAGAAAAAAATGTTAAAAATGGGTGATTATAAAGCAACACTTGGTGTTGTAAGGCTGAACGGGAATGTAGCAGGATATCTGATGGGAAATACCGTAGACAGCATTGAGCTGACAGATTATATCAAAAAAGGCAATAATCATCTGGAAATTGAAATTGTAGGAAGTCCGAGAAATATGTTCGGACCATTCCATCAGGCATATACTGGATGCAGCAGAATAAGCTGGGCAGATTTCCGTACTGAGGGAAAACTCCATACGAATGATTATGTATTAGAGCCATATGGAATATTTGGACAGATTACGATAGTATAGACCTGAACATTCTTGGAGCTGGTAGCTACTGCGGCACATCCTTTCGCTGTTGCCGGCAACAGCGGATGAAATCTCCAGCAAGTCAGGAATTACAAGCAGGGTGATGGAAACAATCCGTCATTCTGCTTATTTTTTGAAAATTCGTCGCTTTATACAAAAAATAAAGAAAAATGTTGTTTGATTTAGCGTATTGCATATTGGAAATTGATATGGTATTATACATATATAAAGAACAGAGTTCAAATATACAGAACGTAAAAACTTGGATTCTCCCTTATCCAAGTTTAAATTCACTCAAATTATGAGAACGATGTTCGACAATACAGAACAAACATGATCGAATATAGAATGGAGGGGAGGAGCTTATTTTTTTAGACAAAAGCAAAAACACTGTACATTATTGATGAACAAGGAGGGCGGCAGTAAACTATGAAAGCAGCAGTTTTTACAGGACCTTATGAATTTAAAATCTGTGATCGTGAAAAACCGAAACCGGGTCCGAAAGAAGTACTTATCCGTATTCGTGCAGTTGGAATCTGTGGCTCAGATATTCATCCATACATGGGGGATGGAATAGATCGAAGAGAGCCTGGAATTATTATGGGACATGAAGCCTCCGGAGATGTTGAAGAAGTTGGCTCTGAAGTAACAAAATGGAAACCAGGCGACAGAGTTGCTATTAATCCACAGATCAATGATGAGACATGCCCGATGTGCAAGAAAGGACTTCCACATCTGTGCGATCATTCACTTCTGATTGGCTCATCTATGAGAGGATTTCTGGATGGGGCAATGTGCGAATACCTGATTATGCATGAGAAACAGCTTTATCATCTGCCGGATGAAGTAAGCTACGACCATGGCACATTCCTTGATCCGCTTGGAAATGCGATACATCTGATCAACAGAGGTGGAGTAAAACTTGGAGATGTTGTCGTGATCATTGGTGCCGGAACGATTGGACTTCTGGCAATCCAGACAGCAAAACTTGCAGGAGCAGTCAAAGTCATCGCAGTCGATCTTTCGGATTATAAGCTGGGAATTGCAAAAGATGTTGGTGCAGACATCTGTCTAAAATCAGATGATCCGGAATTTATGGACAAGATTAAGGCAGAGAC
>CAVBPN010000203.1:3031-15591 GCA_963597235.1 bacterium | reverse complement strand
CAATTCCCATATTTACTGGGTTTGTAGCCGTTTTGTTGCCTTACAACTGTCAAAGATGGGATTGTACCAATACTGTCCCAAAATTACAAGCGATACTTTCTTATTGCAGTGTACAAAATTTTAATGTGTTCACTCTTTGGCCTGTTGAAACGTATAAAAACAGATTATTCACGCATCTGTTCTGTTTTTTTCGGTAAGCATATGGTGTCATGCCAAAAGTTTTCTTGAATTTCCTTGTAAAATGACTGGAATCATAGCAGCCTACTGCTGTACTTACTTCCGTGATGCTCATACTTGTTTCTTCCAGCATCTGCTTTGCTTTTTCCATTTGAAGTTCTGTAATCAGACAGCTGAATGTTTTTCCTGTATAGCGCATCAGCATCTTTCCAGGATAATTTTCATTATAGCCAAAAAACTGTGCTGCCTGCTCATCATAATATTAATTACAATCATATTTTCATCTTCCACTGCTGCGGCGTGCATATCCTCCGGTGCGAGAATGCACAGGTCGTCTTCCTTCATACGAAGTACCTGGTCTTTTAAATTGTACAAAAGAAAAAAGCAGATCTCTGTTATGAAATCTGCTCTTCTGTATTCATTATATACCGACCACGCCCGGTCTTTTTGATTTTTTCTTCCTCACACAGTTTCTTCAGTACGCGCTGAAGCTGCCGTCTGCTGCAGTGCAATTGTGTCATTGCATCATTCACACTGCGAATACAATGCTCTGATATCGGATCTTTCAGATATATCAGAACTTTCTCTTCGAGTGTCTGCGGATACAGTTCCATCTTTGCCGACATTGCCAGTTTATTTGCCATATGCTTTAAAACATAGCGAAGAAAAACGGCATCATTTTCAAGTGTTTGTCGATTTTCCCGAAATGGAATCGCAAGACACCAGACTATCTCTGTTGCTTCTGTAAAAAAAGGATACTTTTCAGTTCCACTGAATTCCATATCTCCAAGTAAAGTTCCTTTACCCGAAAGTGCCACATCAAATTTATTACTGTTATCATGAATTCCGTATAAACTGACATTTCCCTTTATTATAATTAATGAAAAACTGTTCCAGTTTCTTCATCGGGTGCGTAAGGAGTTCTCCTTTTTCAAATTGTAAAAGCCTTATTGTTTCCGGCAGACTGCTGAAATTTTCTCCTATTTTTTCCTGTCGAATCAGATGTTCGATAAGCTGTCGGTCGCGAATCTCGTGCATAACGCTTTCACCTCACATTTTTCTTTTATTGTGCCATATGGCACAAACATATACAAGAAGTTTCTTTATACTTGGTTTCCGGAGGTAAAATATCATGAAAAACGAAATTTTTGATACAAACCATCTGTATCGTACCTATTTTAAAATTGCTTTTCCCGTTGTCTTTGGATTAGTTGTGACACTTATATACAATCTGGCAGATACATTTTTCATCGCCCAGACAAATAACACAGCTCTGATCGCAGGTGTTTCCATCTGCACGCCTGTTTTCAATACTCTGATGGCATTTGGAAATATTTATGGACAGGGTGGAAGTTCTTTAATCTCACGACTGCTCGGACAAAATGATCTCGATGGAACCAGGCGCATCAGTTCCTTCTGTTTTTATATTGCAATCCTGACCGGAGCTGTTCTCGCAGTTCTTATGATGCTCTTTCGTCATCCACTGTTGACCGTTCTGGGTGCAACTTCAGACACTGTTGCTTATGCAAGCCAGTATTATTCTGTTCTTGCAGTCTGTGCTCCGATCGTTGTACTCAGTTTTATCCACTCCAACCTCATTCGATGTGAGGGGTTCGCCTTTCAGGCAATGCTTGGAAACATTATCGGAACTGTAGTCAACATCATCCTTGACCCAATTCTGATCTTTGGTCTTGGCATGGGTGCACGTGGTGCAGCTTTTGCCACCGTTATCGGATACCTGTGCACTGATATTTATTTTCTGTTCTTTCTTCATAAGAAAAAAAACAGCCTTTCCGTTGCGGTTTCCGACTTTCGCGTGACTTCCCATGAAATCACTCAGGTTTTTGGTGTTGGCATTACAGCTGCACTCACCAATTTGATGCAGAGCTTTACTGTTATCGTACTTAATCAAAGTCTTCTTTCTTATGGAAACGACAAAATTGCCGCTATGGGAATCGTCCTGAAAATTAATATGATTGCTCAGCTTATTCTGACCGGTTTTGCTTTTGGCGCAGTACCACTGTTCGGCTATCTCTACGGTGCCGGGCTCAAAGTCATCATCCAGAAACTGCTTCGTTTCTGCCTGATTTTTCTCTGCACATTGTCCCTGATTCTGACGATTCTACTTTTCCTTTCCTCCAGTCAGCTCATGGGATTATTTATCCATGATTCTGCTGTCATTTCCATTGGAAGTGAAATGCTGCGCTGGCAGGTTATCAGTACGGTTTTTGCCGGTATCGTACTTCTGTTTACAGTCCTGTTTCAGGCGACTGGAAAGCTTCTGCCGGCATTCCTCATGTCAGTCAGCCGACAGGGAGTGGTTTTCCTTGCAGCACTGCTGGTCTGTGTATCATTTTTTCAATACACAGGTATCCTCGCTGCACAGGCAGTCGCAGATGTATTCAGCACAGTTCTTGCATTATTCCTCCTCAAAAAAACAAGGACATTTGATTGAATGCTTATTTTTCCATTTAATCAATTTTTCCTCTGTTGCAGAGCCATCCCGATCAGCCGGTCAGTCTGATCTGCCATAAATAAAGGAATATTCAGTACGTCGTCTTCCAGTTTCAGATTATTTAAAGAAAAACGTACGCGGAGTTTCACTTTATCCGGAAAAAGCTCTTTGAATTTTTTCAGACTCTTACCTGTAATATTATTCTCAGCTTTGACTTCAATTGGAAAAATATCATTTTCGCGCTGGATCAGAAAATCCACTTCATAAGATGGATTTTCTGCGTCCAGTAACGTGGAACCACCTCAAATTGCGTAATCAAATTCTCAGTCAATGCGCCTTTAAATTCAGTAAATAAACGATTTCCCTCTCCAAATGCAGTAGGTGCCAATTGTGCCAGACGGCGAAGGAGCCCCACATCTACCAGATAAATCTTAAAAGCAGACAGATCATCATAAGCCGCTATCGGCAGCCCCGGTGCTGAACTACGATAAATTTTATGCACCAGTCGTGCATCAGCCAGCCATTGCAGTGCATCTTCATATTCGCGTGCTCTTGCTCCTTCTTTTACTACTTTATAAATAAACTTTTTATTTTCTCTTGCAAGCTGAGAGGGTATTGACTTCCAGGCCATAGAAATCTTCGGAAATTCCCTGATGTCCGGGTGCTTTGCAAAATCACGCTCGTAAGCATTAATAATGCCGGATAAAGTTTCCTGCATGGCAGAAACATCTCGTGCTTCCGTCCACATTAAAACAGATTCAGGCATACCGCCCGTCACATAATACATTTTTAATTTCTCATACAATGAATTAAAAAAAGCATCCGGAATTGGTTCAATTGTATCAACATGTTCCAGATATTCAAATAAATTCTCATCGCCGTTCGCAACCAGAAATTCTGAAAAGGTCATAGGATCAATCTGCATAAAATTGACTTTACCTACTGGAAAAGAAGATGGCTTTGCCAGTGCAATACCAAGCAGCGAACCGGCGCAGGCAATATGATACTGCGGTGCATTTTCACAAAAATATTTCATGGAATTGATAACCTTCGGACAATCCTGCACTTCATCAAAAATAATGAGCGTTTTTTCCGGTACGATCTTCTGACCACTGATCAGCATCAGATTTTGCAGAATACGGTCAACATCTTTCGTTGTCTCAAAAAATTGTTTATATTCTTCGTTTTCATCAAAGTTAAAATAAGCAGTGTTTTCATAATAACGTCTGCCAAATTCTTTAAGGATCCAGGTCTTTCCAACCTGACGTACTCCTTTCAGAATCAGTGGCTTACGATACGTCGAATTTTTCTTGCACAACTCCTACTTGAACATCCCCCTCACATTTCATATAATATAAGCAATATACTTTCACATTTTATCGCACTAAAATTCGCGATATCTTTTCAAGGAGGGCTGCACTATGGGAATGAATCAGACGCCCGCTTCCGAACGGGTACATATCAGTTTTTTTGGAAAACGAAATGCCGGTAAATCCAGTGTCATCAACGCCGTGACCGGGCAGGATCTTGCAATTGTCTCTTCAGTCAGGGGAACAACCACCGACCCGGTCTATAAGACAATGGAACTTTTGCCGCTCGGGCCGGTTATGGTCATCGACACTCCCGGCATCGACGACGAAGGCGAACTTGGTGCGCTCCGTGTGCGTAAGAGCTATCAGGTTTTGAACAAGACAGATATTGCGATTCTGGTCGTGGACAGCACCGTCGGGAAAAGCGAGGAAGAGCTTGAATTAATTCATCGTTTTCATAAAAAGGGAATTCCTTATCTGGTCGTCTATAATAAGATTGATCTTCTGTCCGATGACGAAATTAAAGATCTTGCCATGTCCGTCCGCACCGGAGAAGTTTTGGTCAGTGCTTCTGATGGCATGAACATCCAGGAACTGAAAGAAAAAATTGCATCTCTGAAACCAGAGGACACGCACAAATATCCGCTGATTCAGGATCTGATCGAGCCGCTCGACCTTGTCATTCTCGTTGTCCCGATTGATAAGGCAGCTCCAAAAGGCCGTCTGATTCTGCCGCAGCAGCAGACGATCCGCGATATTCTGGAACGCGGTGCGCTTTCTCTTGTTGTGCGGGACACCGAATTAAAAAGTACACTGGATCATTTTCTTGCACAGGGTGTCTGTCCGAAGCTTGTTGTCACCGACAGCCAGGCATTTGCACGTGTTTCAAGAGATGTGCCGGAAAATATCACGCTGACTTCGTTTTCCATCTTGTTTTCACGATATAAAGGCGAATTGGAAACGCAGCTAAAAGGCGTTTCTGCCCTCTCTTCAATCGAGGATGGCGACCGACTCCTGGTTGCAGAGGGCTGCACGCACCATCGTCAGTGCAGCGACATCGGAACCTGCAAGATTCCGGACTGGATTCGCAACTATACCGGTAAGAAACCGGTGTTCGAATTCACCTCAGGCACGGAATTTCCGGAAGATGTTTCTTCCTGTAAAATGGTGGTTCACTGCGGCGGCTGCATGCTGAACGAACGCGAAATGAAATACCGCATCGCCTGCTGTCAGGATCAGGGCGTACCAATCACCAATTACGGTCTTCTGATCGCCCAGGTAACCGGAATCCTGAAACGCAGCCTCGGTCCTTTCCCGGAGATGCAGAAATTGATCTGAGAACGCAATCTTTCATAAAATTTAAGGATGATATGACAGATATAAATGAACTCATTAAGTCTATTGAGAGAGAAGGACTGTCCGAAGGTATCGGGAAACCAGAACCATTGAGACATAGAAAAGCATGAAGCAGACGGATTGATGATGTGAACAGATTAGTTTACAACATAGACGAGAATGGCTTTTTGTGGATCATCGCCTGTAAAGGGCATTATGAAGATTAAAGACAAGGGCTGGAATTGTAACAGATTCCAGCTCTTATCTTTATTATTCAAAAGATTGATAAATCCGAGCTATACAGTGACTGACAGTTTATGGTATATTTATAGTTAGATTTTAAAATCATTTCTATTTTGATAATGTTTTTTGTTTATCTTCACAAAGATATAACATTTTTTCGTTATACTGGAACCTCGTAGTAAAGAATCGGTTTGAATTTATCAGGCTGAACTCTTTAAAAGGGAAGTACTTTTATCAGGGAGAATATTTGTTTAAATAAGGAGGATTTGTTTTATGAAATTTACTAAAATGCATGGAATCGGAAACGATTACGTATATGTAAACTGTTTTAAAGAAACTGTAAGCAATCCGTCTGCTGTCGCAAAATTTGTCAGCGACCGTCACTTCGGAATCGGATCTGACGGACTGATTCTAATCAAACCATCCGACGTGGCAGACTGTGAAATGGACATGTATAATCTGGACGGCTCTCAGGGTGCAATGTGCGGAAACGGTATCCGCTGCGTGGCAAAATACGCCTATGATTACGGCATCGTAAATAAAACGAATATTTCCGTTGCCACAAAAAGCGGTATTAAATATCTCGATCTGACTCTGGGCGATGATGGAAAAGTTGCTCTTGTTAAAGTCAACATGGGCGCGCCGATTCTGACTTCCAGACAGATTCCGGTCGTTTCCACAAAAGAGCAGGTAATTGATGAGCCGCTGAATGTTGATGGAACAACTTACCGCATCACTGCTGTTTCCATGGGAAATCCACATGCGATCGTCTATATGGATGACCTGAGAAATCTGGATATTGAAAAAATCGGACCGAAATTCGAAAATCACATCGCTTTCCCGGACCGTATCAATACAGAGTTTGTTAAGGTGATCGACCGCCACACTCTGCAGATGCGTGTATGGGAGCGCGGTTCCGGTGAGACACTTGCCTGTGGCACCGGTGCATGTGCAGTTGCCGTTGCTTCTACCCTGAACGGACTGGTAGATGAAGACCAGCCGGTTACCGTGAAATTGCTCGGCGGCGACCTTCAGATTCTGTGGAATCGCCAGGAGAATCTTGTGTACATGACCGGTCCGGCTACGACCGTGTTCGATGGGGAGATTGAAGTCGGATTTCTTGATAAATAAACCGCAGGGGAACTGCCCTTGGACCCGTCAATTTACATTGGCATGCAAGAAGAATCGCAAGGGAACTTTACGCCGGTCCCCTTGCCCCCCTGGGCGGAAAAGCATAAGAATTTCTTGGTATTTCAAATATGCAACAGGCATAAAAACATGCATAGCTCTCCTCTCTCGTATGGAGAAGACTTCCCGCTATTCTATCATTCTACTGGTTAACCATCAAATAACTCATCCCAAGCTTCAATTTGTTCTAATTATATCTTATACTATACTATACAGGAAAGCCCTCAGAGTTGCAGTTCTGAGGGCTTTCGTTTTGCCATATGGATTCTTATCATTTTCCTTAGCTGTTTTTATTGTATGTCATACCCCTGGAAAAGTCCCTTCACGGTTTTCTCATTCCTTCCAAGGAATAAAAAGGGAATTCCAAAGTCCCTTTGTGCTTCTGGTTCTCTTTTTAAGAGATCCTCCCCTCTTTCATCTCAAACACCACATCCGCCACATTCATCGTGGACTTCCGATGTGACACGAGTACCACAGTCTTTTCCTCCGCAGACTCGCGGAGTGATTTCAATATAATCCCTTCATTCAGGGAATCGAGGTTTGAGGTCGGTTCGTCCATCAGAAGGAACGGGCTGTCGTGGAGAAATGCGCGCGCAATTCCGATCCTCTGTTTCTCGCCGCCGGAAAGGGTATCTCCGAGCTCGCCGACTTCGGTATCGTACCCTTTTGGCAGGTGCATGATGAAGTCATGAATGGAGGCCTTTCGGGCAGCTTCCATGATTTCTTCGCGGGTCGCGCCCGGCTTACCAATCGCAATGTTATTCGCGATCGAATCGTGAAACAGGTGGGTCTCCTGTGTCACATAACTCTCCATATCGCGTAGATGTTTCGTCAGAATCTTCCGTACATCCTCGCCGTCTACATGGAGTGTACCGGAATTCACATCCCAGAATCGCATCAAAAGCTTCAGCAGTGTGGATTTACCGGAACCGCTCGCTCCGTGAATTCCCAGAATCTTACCCGCCGGAATCTCCAGTGAATAATCATCAAGAATCGTCTCATCCTCATAAGCAAACGTCACATGTTCGGCATCCGCCCCTGAGAACGTCCATCCGCCTTCTGACTTCCACTCCCCAGGCACTTCTTTCACCTGCGGCTTCTCTTCGAGGATCGACAGCACTCGCTCCCCGCTCGCCAGCGTCTGGTTCAGGTTATTGGAAAGGCTCGACAGCGCCACCACCGGTCCGAACGATCCCATCATGGCAATCGTGCATGTCAGCACCCCGTCGTATCCGATGCTTCCCAGTCCATACAGCCTCAGCGTCAAAAACAACATCCCGAATGAAGCAAGCAAGATCACCAGGTTCGTTACCGACCTCTGGCTTCCTTCCATCCTGCTCAGTTTCTTCTGCATTCCAGCAAGCCCGTCCGACCGCGTCTGCATCTCAGCTGCTCTTTTTGCGCCCTGCTGGTACTGGATCGTCTCATCCAGTCCCCTCAGCGAATCCAACACAAAACTGTTCAGCTCACCGAATCCGGTACGAAACTGCATGCCGCTGTCGCTGCCCCTTCTTCCATTCCAGAGCGGGATCACAACGCCCACGACCAGGTATGCCGCCAGTGCAAACGCGCCTGCTGCCGGGTGATAGCCGCCGATAAAAATGACCATCACAAGCGAGGTCAGTACGGCAATCGCGATCGGCGAGATCGTGTGCGCATAAAAAACTTCCAGCAGTTCTATATCTGTCGTGATAATGGAAATCAGATTTCCCTTGTCGCGCCCTTCCAGTTTTGCCGGGCACAGTTTCCGCAGTGCGGCAAAAACTTTATGTCGAATGATCGCAAGCAATTTAAATGCAATGAAGTGGTTGCAGTACTGTTCCGCATAATGCAGAACGCCTCGCAGGACCGCGATCACAGCCATGAGAATGAAAATTTCCTTTACGCTCAAACCTCCCAGGAAAAGGTTCCCCGAAAGTGACACCGGCAGGGTCATTCCAAGTTCTCCGTCCAAAAGGCCGCGAAGGATCGTCTGTCCCGCCAGGATCGTCAGGAAGATCGCACAGAGGTAACCAGCGGTTCCCAGAATAATCGCAAGCAGCATGATATGAAGCAGCGGCTTTATCAGACCGATCAGCTGCAGCATGATCTTCCCGGCACTTCTTCTCGAAGTTCCCGCTGCAGAACCCGCAGCCCCGTCTCTCTTCATTTCTGAACTCATCCGACCGCCTCCTTTCTTCCATTCTCCAAACGACCTGTCTCAGAACTCCGCCCGGAATTTCTCTCATCCTCGAACATCACTCCATCCCTGGATTTTCTCGCATCCCTGAACTTCGTTCCATCCCCGGATTTTCTCGCATCTCCGACCGCGGAATACTCCTCGAGTACTCTCTGGCTCTCGAACAGTTCTGCATAATATCCGCCGAGTTTCATCAGCTCTTCATGCATGCCCTGCTCTGCAAACTCGCCATTTTTCATCATATAAATACGGTCCGCTTCGACAACATTCGCCAGTCTGTGCGATATCAAAATGACCGTCTTTGTCTTCGCAAGCTCCCGGATCACATCCATGATCATCTCTTCGCTCTCGACGTCGATGTTGCTCGTCGCCTCGTCAAAGATATACACCGGTGAATCATGAAGCAGCGCCCTTGCAAGTCCAAGTCTCTGTTTCTGTCCGCCGGACAGGTTTCCTGCCTGCTCCTGAAGCTGTGTCTGCAAACCATCCTGCGTATCAAGAAACGCCATCAGATTCATACGTCCAAGCACGGTCCGCATCTCAGCCTCGGTCGCATCCGGCTTCGCCATCTTAAGATTCTCCTCGACCGTCCCTTTAAACAGGTAACTATTGTGTCGAACCAGCGTCACATTCTTCATCAGAGATTTCTCTGAGATATCCCCGATCGGAACACCGCCAATCGTCACTTTTCCACTGAATCTGCGGTTCTTTCCGGACAAAATTCCCGCAATCGTACTCTTTCCGCAGCCGGACTCGCCAGCCAGCGCAACAAAGCTTCCCGCCGGAATCTCAAACGAAATCCCCTTCAAAATCTCCCGATCCTCTTCATATGAAAAATGAACATCCTCGAACCGAACCGCCAGCCCCGAATCCGTGCTTTCACGCTTCATCACTCCACCGCGTCGTTCGCCATTTCTAACCTCCGAAGCCACAACAGCCCCTTCACCTGCGACAATCTCCACGCTTCCTTCTTCCGGCTCCGGCAGATCCAGAATCGCGAATATCTTATCGCTCGCCGCCATTCCGTTCATTGCGATATGGAAAAACGAACCAAGCAATCTCAGCGGAATAAAAAACTCCGATGCAAGCAGCACGATCGTCACGCATCCCGCGAAACCAAGCCTTCCCGCAAGAAACTCCGATACCGCCACGATCATTCCGACCGCTGCGCCGCCGTACGCCACAATGTCCATCACACTCGTGGAATTCAGCTGCATCGTCAGTACCTTCATCGTGATCCGGCGGAACGTCTGCGCCTCCTCATCCATCTCGACCGCTTTTTTGTCATCCGCCTGATAGATTTTCAGCGTTGTCAGTCCCTGCAGGTTCTCCAGGAACGAGTCGCCCAGCCCCGTGTAAATGCTCCAGTATTTATTAAGAAGCTTTTTTGCAATCTTCTGCACTGCCACGATGGAAAGTGGAATCAGCGGCACACAGATCAGGAGCACGACACTCGCTTTCAAGCTCACCCGGCAGAGCACCACGAACAATGTCACCGGCGCAAGCAAACTGTAAAAAAGCTGCGGCAAATACCGGCCGAAATATGTTTCCAGCTGCTCGACGCCCTCTGTGCTCACCTGCATGACCTCGGATGTTGAAACCTGCTCGCGGTACGCCGGTCCGAGGCAAAGCATTTTTTCATAAATTTTCTGTCGCAAAATCTTCTTTACATCGACGCTCGCCTTAAAGGAAGCTGCCGCCGCCTGCCTCTCGCAAATAAACCGCACGATGATACAAACCGCCAGCACCGCGACTGTTTTTTGAAGGTCAGCCGCCTCCGCCGTTCCGTACAACACATTTTCCAGAAGTCCCGCAATCGAAAAAACTGCTGTCATCTGCGCGATCAGTGCAAGCCACTGCCAGAAAACCTGAAACCCGATGTATTTTTTTGCGTGGGACAAAAGCCCCACAAGTCTTTTTTTAACCATACTTTACTCTTCCTCTGCCATCGAAACCTTTTTCACGGTTTTTACCCTTACAAAGAAATATAATACATGACACACCCACACAATCGCAATACAGATTCTTCCGATTGGAACATTCTTCATGCACAAAAATCCGATTGCCATGACTACGGTAACTGTCCCGACAATTCGGAATTTTGTATCCAGCGTCATCTCACGCTGCTTCACAAAACTGTCGAGATGCTTTTTGTAAAGATTCGTCCCGAGAAACCAGCTGTGCAGTTTCTCAGAGCTCTTTGCAAAGCAAAACAACGTCGCCATATAGAATGGCACAGTTGGCAAAATTGGAAGCACAATTCCAATCGTTCCCAAAGCCAAACACAGAAATCCTGATATTATCCATAATATCTTAAGAGGTTTCTTCATTCATCTACTCTCCATCAACTCATCCTGATACAATACACTAAGGGGTAACCGCTGCCGCGGGGGCTCCGGCTGCCGCCGAACCGTCATCCTCCTCGACCTCCGCCGAAACTTTCTCTCGATTCCGCATAACTCCTGCCGCACCGAATCCCCGCCTGCATCACACCGTCAACACAAACTTTCGTCCGTTCACTTCGGTAACTTCCAGATCAATTCCATACAGAGCCTTTATACTCTCCTCGGTAATCACTTCATTCGGGTCGCCCTGCACGATCACTTTCCCGTCGCACAGCCCGATAATTCTATCGGAGAAATAAATCGCCTGGTTGATATCATGCAGTACCATAATGATCGTCATCCCGTACTCCCGGTTCAGTTTCTTCACCAGCTCCAGAATCTCAATCTGATAACGGATATCCAGATACGTCGTCGGCTCATCGAGGAAAAGCGTCTCCGTGCCCTGTGCCAGCGCCATCGCGATCCATACACGCTGTCTCTGACCGCCGGACAGACGGGAAAGTTCCCTGTCACGATACTGTGTAACATTCGTAACTTCCATCGCCCACTCGATATATTTCTCGTCCTCTTCCTTATGCGCGCCCATCAGTCCCAGATGCGGTGTACGCCCAAAAGAGATCAGCCGCGCGACCGTAATATCGTCCGAAGCGGTATTGTACTGATGCACGATTGCAACCTTCCGCGCAAACTCATTCAGTCTGAGATTATTGGTATTTTTTCCTTTCAAAAAGATCTTCCCTTTTCCCGGGATAAGATTCTTCGTCATCAGCGAGAACAAAGTCGATTTACCGCATCCGTTCGCGCCCATAATCGTCGTGATTCGACCTTTTTCGATTGTCAGCGACGCCCCTTTCAGGATCTTATTCTTCCCGTAAGAAAAATGAACATCCCTTACTTCCATCGCCGGCTTCTTCTTGCCTTCCCCGGAGTTCGCAGCCCCCGGCATCCCTTCCTTAAGTTCAGTTTGCATATTTTCTGGACCTCCTTAAGAGAATGATAAAGAATGGGCCGCCGACCACACTCATAATAACCGCCGCACTGATCTCATACGGTGCAGCGATCGTTCTTCCGATCGTATCCGCCAGAAGAAACGTAAACGCTCCCGCCAGCGCCGAAAAAGGAACAAGCACCCGGTGGTCACTGCCGACCAGGATCCTTCCGATATGCGGCACGATCAGTCCAAGGAAACTGATAGCCCCGGCAACCGCAGTCGAAATACTTGCAAGAAGCACTGCGATCAGTGAGATCACGATTCGCGTCGCATTGACATTCATTCCAAGGCTTCGCGCGGTCTTGTCCTCGAGAGACATCAGGTTGCACTCCCCGAT
>CAVBPN010000203.1:1308-3021 GCA_963597235.1 bacterium | reverse complement strand
AAACAGGCATGCAAGAAAAAGTCCCGCGATTACATAAGGAACAAGTGTCGTGACATCGTCCCATGTCTTCTGTGTGATGTTCGCCTCAACGATCGAAGCAACACCGGAACGACTGCCGCCGCTCATGCTGTTAAAAGCGCTCGAAAGTCCTGTAAAAAAGGAATTCACGGCAACACCGGTCAGTACGATACGAAGCGGACTTAAGCCTCCCTTCCAGGAAAGCAGATAAACCATAAAGAACGCCACAACACCGCCCCAAAAAGCAACCAGTGGTGTAAAAAAGAAAAGTTTCGGTGCAAAAGCCGTGATCAGAACGGCTGCAAAACTCGCGCCGCTGGAAATACCGATGATTCCCGGATCAGCCAGCGGGTTCTTGAGTACCGCCTGAAACAAAACACCGGAAACTGCGATCGCAGCTCCTGCCAGCATTGAGATAATGATACGCGGGAAACGAAGGTCATAGATCGTCGCCACATCATCAATTCTCTCCACAAACAGTCCCTTCATCAGAGTTCCGAACGAAACTTTAAGACTTCCTATATTAATAGCTGCAAAAAACAATACCCCAAGCAGCACTGCCATAATTCCGAAAGACAGAACGACCCGGACTCGTTTTTTCTTCTTGATATTCTTATCCATTCCTTAACCCTCCTGTTCTTCTGAATTACCGTCTGATACATCCTCTCCGGAATCCCCCGAATTTTCATTCGAAGCTTCCTCCGACTCTGCCGCAGTTCCTCCGGCAGTTCCGCTTTCCTGTGCTGCATTATACTTCGCCGTAGCATCCGAGCTCTCCGCCTTATTCACTGCATTCTCACTGTTCTCGCGTGCCTTCTCAAGGTCCGCATCACTCTCCGGATACAGGATCGGCTGCAGCTCGTCCAGTGCCTGCGGATATTTAAACGTCGCACTCATGCCAAAATACTCATACGTCAGATCATACACGCGTCCATTCTGGACCGCCGCAAAATGTTTCCAGATATCGTTCGTCTCAAAGTCCTCTTTAAACATCTCGACAACCTGATCCGGCAGCGCATGCGCCGTACGAAGGATGATATCCGGCTCCTTTGTTTTCATGTTCTCTGTATTGACCGTGAGGAATTCCTGGTCGCTTCCTGCATAGACATTCTCACCTCCGGCAAGCGCCACAAGACTTCCCACATACGAATTTTCAGTCGCAATGATATAACTTCCCGGAAGTCCCATCAGGATCAGAACCTTCGGATGGTCCTTTCCCTCATTCTTCGTCTTATATTCATCATAAAAATCCTTAAACTCTGCCACAAGCTTGTCCGCCTGCTCCTCCCGGTCAAAGATCTCTCCCAGCTCCTGAATCGAGCGGTACATGCCCTGCACACTCTTAAGGTTTAAGAAAGCCCAGTCCGTTCCGATATTTTCATATTTCGGCTGCAGGTCCGACTGCAGAGAAGACGGACTTAAGATCCAGTCAGGATTTAAACTCGCCACGATCTCCATATCCGGGCTCATCGCCGTACCAACCGTCGTCACATCTTTATAACGCTCAGGTATCGTAGAAACACTGCTCGAGCAAACCCCGACCAGATCCAGTTCCAGCTTATCGCAGATATCCGCAACCGCCGGAGAAGTCGCAACAATATTCGGGTTTGCGCCCATGCTGCGGATCTTTGCCTTTGCCACCTCAACTGCCGCTTTTTCGACAGGATCCGTGATTTCAAGCAAAGATTCGACACT
>CAVBPN010000203.1:0-1298 GCA_963597235.1 bacterium | reverse complement strand
CGATACACTGAAAGCAACCGCCATACTGAGTGCCAGTCCCCGACGTAACCGCCGAAACCGCGGAAATTTACTCGTCATAGTCATCATCGTCATCCTCTCCGCCCCATCTTCGCCAGTTTTTACGGAAAAACCAGATCAGAAGCGCTGCCACCAGCATCAGGATCAGTCCTGCAACAGTGATCGAGACTGTCAGTACAAAGATCGAACGGATCGTTCCGCTCTCCGGAAGTGCGATTCCGCCGTCTTCATCATCTACATCTTCCTCAGTCGAAAGGCTGAGTCCCTGCGCGCTGTTCAGTTCTTCGTCACTCGCCGTCGCATCCTCAGAACCCTCCGAATCCGTCTCCTCAGTCCCGCTCTCCTCAGAAGTACCGTCCGCATTCTCAACCGAACCGGATGTCTCCAGCGTTCCGCTGTTCGCTGCACTCTGATCCACGCTCTGCTGTGCCGCCTGTCCGCTTCCGCTCGCTTCTGTAACAAATGCAGGATTCATCCCCACACTGTTTCCCTCAGAATAATTACTCGGGTAAAAATAAAAAACAACATCTCGTCCCATCGGGGATACATACATGCTTCCACGTACCACGCAGTTTTCGCTCGGCACCTGAATGCACAGGTCTGCGGTCGTGCCGTTACTGTCAGAACCGTTTGCCGTAACTGCCGTAGAAGTGCTCATCCATCCGGAATCTCCTACATTCTGTACCGCAAAGTTATGGTTCGACGTATAATCCATCAGTCCCAGCCTTACCGTCAGATAATAATTTCCGGAATCTGTCACTTCAAGCATACCGCTTCCGTAGACACATCCCTCGACCATTCCCTGACCGGTCGCATAGCTCGCCTGACCACCGGCATCTTCCACCTCACCGGTCACCGGGTTTGAATAACTCCGGTTTATCGTACAGGAATACACCGTTCCGCTCTCCGCATGGACCGGTACTGCCGGTATCATCGACAGTACGGTTACCGCAGCAAGAAGGCAGGCAGATAATTTCTTCTTCAGAATCTCTATCGTCATGAATCCTTTCCCTTCTATATAAATAGCTTCTATATAAGAACCATTTCTTACATAAATCCTTCTTATATAAATATCACTCTTAAACCCACTCTTACCACTTCACTTACTTAATAATCCTGCTCTTCAGTTTATAGAAGATACCTGCAAGTGCCGCCAGACTGCTGAGTACAGAAGGGATCGCCACTTTTGCAACATCCTCTGCGGATTTTGCGGATTTCTGTGCCGTGCCGCTGCCCGTTGAAGAAGCACCGTCTGCGCTCGCACCGGTTGCTGTACTCTT
>CAVBPN010000202.1:1735-4031 GCA_963597235.1 bacterium | reverse complement strand
TGCGATCCGTGTTATGCTGGATCTTGCAGAACATAATAATGGAGAATATATTCCGCTTATGGACATTGCGAAAAGACAGGAGATTTCTGAAAAATATCTGGAGTCAATCGTATCTGTCCTGAGTAAGCAGAAATTTGTCAGAGCACTCAGAGGAAAAGGCGGTGGTTACCGTCTGGTCAGGACACCAGGAGAGTACACGATCGGAAGTATCTTACGGATCACAGAAGGTTCTCTTGCACCGGTTGCCTGTCTGGACGATCATCCAAATCAGTGTGAAAGAGCAGCATCCTGTAAAACATTACAGATGTGGGAAGGCTTCTATAAAATGATCAATGAATATTTTGATGGAATCACACTGGAGGATCTTCTGGAACAGAATACAGATATGGGAGACTATGTGATTTAGTCATATAATAAAGAGAGCAGAGTTGTTGTAAATGACAGTTTCTGTTCTTTTTTGCTGAGAAGAAGAAAAAATTGGAAAAAACATATAATACCTATTGACATGGTATGTTTATAGGTATATAGTAATAACAACACAAACGAAAGGAAATAAAAGGAGCACAGGAATGAAAGAATACGGTTTTAATACGACTTTGCTTCATGGAACAGAAGGTACAAATCCTTACGGTGCGACACAGGTACCGATCTACCAGTCCAGTGCATTCCGTCATGATACAGCAGAGGAACTTGAAAAGATTTTCGCAAATAAGATGGCGGGTTATTCTTATACAAGAATAAATAATCCGACGATCGAATCCTTTGAAAAAAGAATGACAAAGCTGGAAGGCGGAATAGGAAGTGTGGCGTGTTCCTCCGGTATGGCAGCACTGAGTATGGCACTTATGAACATCCTTCAAAATGGTGATCACGTTGTTGCAGCTGCCGGGTTATACGGAGGAACGGTAGAACTTCTGGATGAACTTAAAGCATATGGTGTTACGACAACCTATGTACAGGAAAATACACCGGAGGCTTTTGAAAAAGCAATCCTGCCGGAGACCAGAGTTGTTTTTGCCGAGACGATCGGTAATCCGAAGCTCGATGTGACAGATATTGAAGGAGTTGCTGAAGTTGCACATAAACATGGAATTCCGTTTCTGGTAGATAATACGGTAGCAACTCCGTATCTTATTAATCCGTTGAAACTTGGAGCAGATGTAGTCATTCATTCCTCATCCAAATACATAAATGGAAGCAGCGATGCGATCAGCGGAGTTCTGGTGAGCGGAGGCAAATTTAAATGGGATCCGGAGAAATATCCAGCGATGGCGGAATTCAGAAAGTTCGGACCATTTGCCTATATTGCAAAGCTGCGAAATGGATTATTCCGAAGTATAGGCGCCTGCTTGGCGCCGCAGAATGCGTTCCTCAATAATCTTGGACTTGAAACACTGGGACTTCGAATGCAGCGACACTGTAGTAACGCCATGGAGCTGGCGGAGTTCCTGAATGGATTAGGACATGGCATCACAGTTTCCTATCCGGGACTTGAGGAACATCCATATCATGAGATTGCGGCGAAACAGTTCCATGGTGGATTTGGAGCAATCATTACATTAAGAGTCGGAAGCAAAGAAAGAGCCTTTCATATATTGAATGAACTGAAGCTTCCGTGGCTGGTATCCAATATCGGAGATACCAAGACCCTGGTAATTCATCCATCGAGTACCATAGCAGCGCATCTTTCTGAAGAGGAAAAGGAACTTTCCGGAGTATATGAAGATATGATACGAATCAGCGTGGGAATTGAAGATATAGAAGATTTAAAGGAAGATTTCAGAAGAGTAATAGAAGGAGATGACGAGAATGGCAAAAGTTGATTATGCAACCTTAAAAAAGGGCGGTTTCATGCGCCAGAAACAGAAAAATAATTTTTCTCTCAGACTTGCCTGCGTAGGCGGTGCTCTTACCTCAGAGAACCTCAAGAAAATTGCAGAAGTTGCAGAAAAATATGGAGATGGATATGTTCATCTCACTTCCAGACAGGGTGTTGAGATTCCGTTTATTAAATTAAACGATATTGATGATGTAACAGCAGACCTTGCAAAAGGTGGATGTAAACCGGGTGTCTGTGGACCGAGAGTTCGTACAGTTACCGCATGTCAGGGTAATGCGGTCTGTCCGAGTGGAAATATCAACAGTTATGATATTGCTGTAAAATTAAATGAAAGATATTTCGGACGTGAACTTCCTCATAAATTTAAATTCGGTGTGACCGGATGTCAGAACAACTGTCTTAAAGCAGAAGAAAATGATGTAGGAATTAAAGGAGCCGCACAGATCAGCTGGAAAG
>CAVBPN010000202.1:0-1725 GCA_963597235.1 bacterium | reverse complement strand
CCTGTATCCACTGTGGTGTCTGTGAAAAGGCATGTCGTGAGGAAGCAATTTCATTCCAGGATGACAAGCTGGTCATTGATAATGAAAAATGTAACTACTGTGGACGTTGTGCAAAATCCTGTCCGGTTGATACATGGGATGTAAATGAAGCATTTCTTGTATCCTTTGGTGGTACATTTGGAAATCATATCAGTAAAGGAAGAGAATTCCTTCCGCTGATCACTTCCGAAGAGCAGCTGTTCCGTGTAACAGATGCAGCAATCCAGTTCTTTGCAGATCATGCAAATGCCGGAGAGCGTTTTAAATTTACGATTGACCGAGTTGGAGAAGAAAAACTGTACGAAGTACTGAAAGGAGCTTATGATGGCTGATTATAAAATTGATGATACCGTAGATATTACAGATGTTGTTTGCCCGGTAACTTTTGTAAAAGCAAAGGTTGCACTGGAGGAACTGGATGATGGACAGATTCTTGCTGTTCGCATGAATAATGGGGAACCGGTACAGAATGTACCGAGAAGTATTAAGGAAGAAGGACACCAGATCCTGAAACTCGAAGACAACGGGGATGATACTTTTACACTGATCGTCAAGAAAGTTGAGGATGAATGATATGGCACTCAGAATCAACGCAGAAAATTTTGAAGAAAAGGTGTTAAAGGCTGATAAGCCGGTTCTTGTTGATTTTTATTCTGATACCTGTATTCCATGTAAGCAGATGGCAGGGATCCTCGGAGATATTGAAGACGAAAACGAAGATGCTCTTTACATCTACAAAGTTAATGTAAATTACGACAAAGCACTGGCTGAAGAATACAAAGTCATGTCCGCACCGACTGTGATCTGTTTCGTGAATGGCGAACAGAAAGGAAAAGTAGTCGGTCTGAAAGAACAGGAAGAAATTGAAGCACTGTTTGAAGAATATATCTAAATCAACAAAAGGAGAATAATGATCATGTTTATTAAAGTAGCAGGAGAGAAAAAAGAATATCCGGAAGGACTTACAGTAAAGGAACTGATTGAGAAAGAGGATGTTGAAACACCTCAGTATGTAACCGTAACGATCAATGACGAGTTTGTAGAAAGCGGAGCTTTCGAGACAACAGAAGTTAAAGATGGTGATGAGATTGAATTCCTGTACTTCATGGGAGGAGGAGCAAGATAATGGCATTTACAAATGAACAGTTAGAGCGTTATTCCCGCCACATCATCCTCAAAGAGGTTGGTGCGAAGGGACAGAAAAAGCTCCTGAACGCCAGTGTACTGATCATCGGTGCAGGCGGACTTGGAGCACCGGCAGCTATGTATCTGGCAGCAGCCGGCGTAGGAACGATCGGAATCGCAGACGCCGATGAAGTTGATCTTTCCAACCTTCAGAGACAGGTCATCCATACAACTGCAGACCTCGGAAAGGCTAAAGTAAAATCTGCAAAGGAAACGATGCAGGCAATCAATCCGGATGTCAAGGTCAATACATATCGTAAATTTATTACATCTGAGAACATCATGGATATCATCAAAGATTATGATTTTATCATTGACGGAACTGATAACTTTCCGGCAAAATTCCTGATCAATGATGCATGTGTTATGGCAAAGAAACCATTTTCTCATGCAGGAATCATACGTTTTAAAGGTCAGCTGATGACTTATGTTCCGGGAGAAGGACCATGTTACAGATGTGTATTCAAAAATCCACCTCCAAAAGATGCAGTACCTACTTGC
>CAVBPN010000201.1:0-4868 GCA_963597235.1 bacterium | reverse complement strand
CAGTATACCTCTTCTACTACCATCTGCCATTTCAGAGAGGTGTCGATTGCTTCGATCTCCATGTAGCGGAACGCGTACCTTCTTGGAAGTTTCAGTTCTGCAGGGAGGACATCGATATGGATAAATTCTTCCTGGATCCATCCACGGCTGATCCATCCATCATAATCTTTTGAATCTTCAGTCATTTCTTTTGCGATCTCACCGAATTTTAATCTGAAAAACGCCGGTGAATCCTGCGGACTTCCTACGGAATTCAGTTTCAGTGTAACATAGCCTACCTGGTGATCTCCAAAATCCAGGCAGATCTTGTCGCCTTTTGCCATATGGTAAGCAGAAAGATTTTCGATATCATCTTTTTTGCGGACATCCGGATAAATGTCCTCTGTTTTTACGATATCTACGATAGAAACAGGACGAACTACTGTCTTGATCAGTTCCGGTACACATGCTTCTGCTTTTTTTACAAAATCATCATTAGTCACGCGGACCATGTTAAGGTCAATACTTACTTCTGCCATTAAGCGTTTACTCTCCTTTCGTCAAGTTCTTTTACGATCTGCGGATAGATCTTATCCAGATCATAAAACATCATTGTGATAATTGTCGCTACATTCATTACGATCGGAACCCAGATGTACATTGCTGTGATATAGTGCTGTGCTGTTACCGTCTGCACGGTCAGATTTGCGTCAAACCCACCAACCTGAAGCAGGGCAGCTCCGATACTGCTGGCGATCGCCATACCAACTTTTCCGATAAATCCGTTTACTGCGGAAAGAGTTCCGGCTGTGTTTACACCGCTCTTCCATTCACCATAGTCAACCGGGTCCGGCTGCATTGCAAAATGCATGCTTCCTTTCAGTCCATATCCTGCGGCTGCGATTATGGCACCTGCAATAAGAACCGGTACATTCGTTCCACCAAAGAAGATGATCAGAAGTCCTCCAAGATGTACGACACTGCCTCCAACCATCAGGTTTCTCTTGCTTGTCAGTTTTACAAGGAACGGTGCACATAAGTTTGTTACGATCGGTACAAGTGTGGTAATGGTTGCAACGACCTGTACCAGTGTAGTATTCTGTACGACATATGTAAAGTAATAAATAACTGCACTTGCCTGAATTACGTATCCACCGAAGAACCATACGATATTCAGTGCAAAAAGTTTCCACGGTTTATTGTGGATCATACAGGAAAGGTTTGCTTTGAGGCTGACTTTTTCCTGTTTGATCGTTACACGCTCTTTTGTATTAAAGAAGCAGAAGAAAAATACAAGACATCCGATCACACCAAAGATCATCATAACGATACGGAATCCAAGTGCTTCGTTGCCATTTCCGAATTTGTCTACCAGTGTCAGGGCAAATGCACTGACTACTGTAGAACCGATGGATGAGAAGAAAGTTCTACAGGATGCGAGAACAGTTCTCTCATGCGGGTCTTCGCTCAGTGCCGGAAGAATGGATGCCATCGGGATATTTACAACGGTATATGCTGTGGATAATAAAATATAGGAAACATATGCGTAGATCAGCATACCTGTCTGTCCGATATTCGGTACAGAAAATGCGAGAACTGCCGTTACGCCAAACGGGATCGCACCAAACAGGATCCACGGTCTTGATTTACCCCATTTTGTGTTTGTCTTATCGATCAGGAATCCTACGATCAGGTCGGAAACTCCATCAATTACTTTGGTTACAAGGAACATAACACTGACTGCACCGGCATTCAGATGCATGACGTTTGTGTAAAAATACAGCAGATACAGGGAGATCATCTGCCAGATCAGGTTACATGCAAAGTCGGAAGAACCATAACCGATTCTCTGACGCCACAGACCGACCTTTACTTTCTTTTCAACTTCGTTCATTTTACTTACCTCCAACTTATTTCTGCTATTACTTTACTTCTTTTTAACAATTCCTCCAATTGTGATTTTTTTTGCAAAACACTGACTTTTTTTTCGACAGATATGGTGTTATACTGTGGGCATCAGACAGAGATTTCTGCCTATTATATTAGGAAACAATTACAAAACACGGACATTTTGAGGGACCTTATGAGACTTACCAGAGAAAAATTTCGCAAACAGCTTTATGCTTATAACGACGATGAACTTTTTTACAGAAAATTATATTTTGAGGAAAAAGAACGACCGGAAACTTTTCACGAATACTGCCTTCATCTGGACCGTGACCTGATTTCCAGACATGCTCTTTATGTGCCGGAACTCCTGAAAGAGAACTGGTATACTTATCTGGAAGAAAAAGTTATGTTCCATGACATGGCAGAAAACATCATGTTCTACAAACATTATCGGTACACTCCCGAATTTGTCCATGAACATGAATTTTTTGAAATCCTGTGCATCTATGATGGAACTGCTCATACCTCGATTCAGGGAATCGATCACACACTCCATACCGGGGATGTCTGCATCATTCCACCCCACACGAAACACAGTGTAGGTATCTTTGATGACAGCACTGCCTTCAACATCCTGATCCGTGGCACTACTTTCCAGTCTACATTTTTTCAGGCTCTGACTGCCGACAGTGCACTGGCACAGTTTTTTGCACATGTCCTGTACCGCAAGACGGAGGGCAATTATCTGATTTTCCACAGTGGAGAAGATTCCTCTATCCGTGAGATGCAGGAAACGATGTACATTGAGTATCTTGCTCAGGAAAAATACAGCTACACGTTTCTGAACTCCATGCTGATCCTGTTCTGGGCAATGCTGCTCCGCTATCACGAAAATGATATTGAATCTATTCTCACAAAGGATACTTCCGGAAATTCCATGACGGAGATTCTGAATCACCTGAATCATCACTATCAGACTGCTACTTTAAGTGAAACGGCAGAACACTTCGGATACAGTACCTCGCATTTCAGTACCCTGATCAAAGAAAGTACCGGAAAGACTTTTCTTCAGATCATCCGTGATATCAAGCTGAATCAGGCATGCCGTGCGCTGCGGGAAACTTCTCTTAGCAACCATGCTATCTGTGAGCTTGTCGGGTATGAAAGCCCGGAACATTTTATGCGTACTTTCAAGAAAACTTACGGGATGACTCCCGGTGAATATCGAAAAAAATATCATGAACAGGAATCCTGAGTATTTCTTTTTTATATCCTGATATAAAGTCTTTACATTCAAAAACAAAAGGCGTATCTTATAACAGGATGAGAAAATTTTGAAGTATTGGGGTACTGTTTTATGTGTGAAAATACGAAGAAAAAAGCCCGTTCCATTGAGATGGTAACGGGTTCTTTATGGAAAAATATCTTTTTATTCAGCATTCCGCTGATGTGTTCACAGCTTCTGGAAGTTGTTTTTAACTTAAGCGATGTTGCTGTTGTCGGTCGGTTTGCAGATTACAAAGCGCTTGGAGCCGTTGGTTCCACCACTCTGCTTGTAACCTTATTTGTCGGCTTTCTGATCGGCATGGGAAGCGGTGTCAATGTCCGAACCGCCCATGCACTTGGTTCCGGTAACCGTCAGAATACGGAAGATACGGTTCACTCAGCGCTGTTCCTCTGTGCATTGATGGGTCTCCTGGTCGGTGCTGTCTGTTTCTTCTTTTCCGGAAACATGCTGAAATTACTGCATACGAAGGATGACCTGATCGGGCAGGCTTCTCTTTATCTGAAGATTTATGCGATCGGTCTTCCGGCCATGGGTGTATATAACTTCGGTAACGGTGTCTTAAGTGCCCGCGGAGATACAAAGCGTCCACTTTATTACCTGGCTGCTGCAGGTGTGCTGAATGTTATTCTGAATCTGTTCTTTGTCATTGTTTTACATATGGCTGCTGCGGGTGTCGCTACCGCCACAGCGATCGCACAATATGTTTCTGCTTTACTGATCATGGTTCATCTGCTCCGCCGAAAAGACGAATGCCACGTTTCCTTGAAAAAAGTCAGATTTCATAAAACTGCTGCTGTTTCTATTTTAATGATCGGTATTCCGGCCGGTATCCAGAATGCGATCTTCGCGATTGCGAACCTTTTTGTACAGAGCGGTGTCAATTCCTTTGATACGTACATGGTTTCCGGCAGTGCCGCCGCAACCAATGCTGACACGATCATTTACAATGTCATGTATGCATTTTATATTGCATGTTCCAGCTTTATGGGACAGAATTATGGTGCCGGAAATAAAAAAAGAGTCCTCAGAAGTTATTTTATCAGTCTGTTTTATTCTTTTGGCATAGGGCTGCTTCTGGGACTGTTGCTCTTTATCTTCGGACATCAGTTTCTGTCTCTGTTTGCTACAGATACGGCAGTTATTGATGCAGGTATGCAGCGAATCAGGATCATGGCATTTTCGTATTGTTTTTCAGCTTTTATGGACTGTACGATTGCTGCTTCACGTGGTATCGGAAAGACTATTATCCCTACGATCATTATCATTATGGGTTCCTGTGTCTTCCGTATCATATGGATTTATACAATATTTGCCTGGATTTATACTATCCCCGCACTTTTTCTTCTGTATCTCTTCTCCTGGATCATCACATCCATCGCGGAAATTACTTATTTTATCATCATCTACAGGAAACTCTGATCCTGTAGGTGATTTTTATTTTATCGACATATAAGCAAGCTCATGTAGATTTAGCTCTTTTCTCCCCTGGTATCATGTTAAAATATTATCATTTTTTCAAATTTTCATTGTTTTTTTATTGCTTTTATTGATGAATTATGTATAATTAACTCTATGAGAAGTTGGAGCGACCCACTTCTTAGAGGTTATAGGAAGCCAGCATGTAGATGGCTCTATTAAAGAAGAGAGGTAAATGTAAGATGGCAAAAATTGATTTAACTAAGTATGGCATCACAGGAACAACTGAAATTGT
>CAVBPN010000200.1:1572-6835 GCA_963597235.1 bacterium | reverse complement strand
CTGATAAAGCAGCACTTTCTTCCAAAAACGAAAAACGCATAGCTTCTGTTCCAATAACCGTTTTCAGTGCTTCGCTGGCTGCCACGAAAGACAATCCCTCTACGCTCTTTAGACTGATAGAAATCACCGGAAACTGCCCCATATACTTCTCACAGAGTTCTCTCTTCTCCGAAATCTTCAAGCCTTCAAATAATACAGGATCTCCACCGATTTCAAAAAAAGCCTTTAGCATGCTCATATTCAGGGATTTACCAAAACGTCTAGGACGGGTGAAAAGATTCACCTTTCCCCATTTCTCAAGAAGCTGCCCAAGCACTCCTGTTTTATCAACATAATAGAAGCCTTCTTTTCGGATTTCTTCAAAACTCTCTATTCCAATTGGTAATTTTTTCTTTCCCGTCATTCCTGTACCTCCACAAAACCAAAAAAGGTTCCACGAACTCATCATTCATAAAAATAATGAATAGTCCATCTTTTTTAATTCAGCCCAACATCACTTTACAATTCTTCTTATAGCACGCGATTCCATACTTAATGATATTCCGCATCCCGTCATCTTTCAGCTTTGCCACATAGTCTCTGTCTTTAATCTGATGCAGAGCTTTCTCACAGGCAGCGTCCATATTACCATTTTCTGCATATTTCAATTCAATCACGATACCAGTGCGATTCTTTGGCACTTCCACAAGAATATCGCTATAACCAAAACCTGATTCCGCATTAGATTTAACGAGCCAGTTAGATTTGTATCCCAAAAGTCCCAGAAGAATTCCATGATAAAAGTTTTCCTTCTTCGAAGACGCTGTGTCCCGGATACTGATCGTATTCCAGAGATAATCACTAAAGATTTCTTCTATTTTCTCCGGATTCTGTTCCGGAAATGCCTCACAGAACTGGTTCAGTGTCTCCCCGTCTTTTCTGGATACATCACGGAACCATTCCCGGATCTGTCTGATAAACAGCTTTCTGATTTCCAGATTTGGAATCACCAATCTGTACTGATATTCTCCAGCACATCCGCGTTGTGTCAGATATCCAGTCGTAAAAAGAACACTCCACAAATTCTCAATACTGCTGTCCAGTTCATTGTATGTGAGATCCTGATGTATTTCCTTCACAATCTCCTCACCAGAAATCAACCGTTCTATCTCATCACGTGTTCGCGTATCTGCTTTATCAATAAATCTGCGCACCATTGCATTTCCACTTGTATTAGACCAGTAATCTTCCGGTATCGCATTTGGATCTGCACATAAAGTCTTGCAATAACGAATCACATCCCATGGACAATATACTTCCGTATTACCAAACCGATATCCGTCATACCATTCCTTCACTTCTGCATAATGCTCCGAAAGATCATAATAATCCAGCATATCTTTTACTTCTGTATCCGTAAATCCAAAGCATTCATCATACTGTACGTCCAACACAGATAAGACTTCAAAATTATTAAGCCCAGTAAAAATACTTTCTTTCGCTATACGAAGGCATCCTGTCAACACAGCAAAATACAGATTCGGATTCGTCTTTAATGCATTACCAAACATATTTCTGAGCAAAGACACCATCTCATCATAATATCCATACTGAAATGCCTTATCCAGAGGCACATCGTATTCATCAATCAAGAGAATTACTTTCTTGCCATAATGTTTATGAAGCAACAATGATAATCTCAGAAGAGCTTTCTCCATTGCCGTATCAGACATCAGAAAATCTCCTGTTTCACCAACCCTGAGCAGTGCTTTATAAGATTCTATTTCTTCATTTGTAAGCTTACTGCTTTGTGTCAGGAAATAAAATCTGCCAGCCTCTTCGCCCAAAATATCCTTCAAGGCTTTTTTCGCTGCTTCAAAATCCAGACCTTCCACACTCTTTAAACTGATAGAAATCACCGGAAACTGCCCCATATATTTCTCACAAAGTTCATTCTTCTCCGAAATTTCCAAACCTTCGAACAATGGTAAACGATAGAACCTGAGTACCTTGACAAATATCAGGCCGCTTTCAACGGCCATATTATTTTTCAACTGCTTTCTTAGGCTTCCGGATATGTTCAAAAGCATCCACTACTGGTTTCACCACCAGCTGACGCTGGGCAAGCCTTTCTTCTGATGAAAGACCTGCTAGTTTTCCTTCTTCCCGGTAAATGGCTTGTATCTGTTTTATAAACAGATGCAGGATAGATTCTTTCTGATGCACTTTCGGGATGACTTCTAACGCATCATAGAAGCGACGTCTGCAGTGAACCCAGCAGCCGGCAATTCTCAGATCTTCACGCTCTTTTTCAAGCGTATGATATACCTGATATCCATCCGTAACACAGATCCCAGTATAATCCTTTAAAAAATTTCTGGGATGTGATGCATTACGCGTCTTCTGGTATTCATAGAGGACAATCTGACGCTCCGGATACATAAACCCTGACCGGTAGACCCACATATAACTCTTGCTTCCGGCAGAACGTCCGTCTTTATTGACGAGGACCGGAGTTTCATCGGCCTGTATTACGTGATAATCATACAGAAGCTTATGTAGATGGTCATACAAAACTCCCAGATATTCTTCCCCCAGCCGGATCATCCAGTTTGCCATGTTCTGTCTGGTGATGGCAAGACCATACCGCTCGAATTCCTTTTCGAGACGATACAAAGGCACCGCATTTACATATTTACCGTTTATGATCGCTGCTGCGAGGGACGGTGAAACAAGACTTCCACGAAGCAGATTCCGAGGATGAGGAGCCTTCACCATATGTTCATCAAGCTTGCTTGAATACACACCGATATGATGTTCTTCTATCTCGACGCGGGCCGGAACAAATTTATAGCACCTTGAGACAGCATCTGGAAGCTGTTTCCATCCATTCTCACCGAATTCGGCTGTCAGTTCCTCTTTACTCATGTAATGATCGATACGGTTGACAGGAAGGGATGCTATGTCAGCAGCTTTTTTTCCAGGCTGTTTTTTCTTCTTTGGCATTTTCAGTTCCAGGTCATCTGGTTCTGGTGCATCCAGATCACAGACAGCTTCTGCCTCATTAAAGAACACGATCGTTCCATCAACCTCCATAAAACAGATTTGTTCTGGATCAGACATCTTTTCACTGGATCTTCCGAAACGGTTCTTTTTGGAAAGGATCAGTTGTTCCATCATCAGCTGCATCTTGTCATTTAATGACTGTGTCTGTCTGGTCAGTTCTTCCAGTTGTTCCTGCATGCCCAGAAACAGATGTATCAACAATTCTTTGTCAAGTTTATTCAGTTGTTCTTCTGTGTACTTAAATGCCATAACCGGAACTCCTGTCTTTATACTGGTTCTGATTATAACAGATTTTTTGTATTACCGCCAATTCCGGTCATTAGCTTCTTCAGCATAATGACGGTGGATAATACATCTGAAAAGCTGTTGTTTTACAGCATTTCAGATGTACTATCCACAGCAGACAAACCAGCTCTTTGCTGATGTATCCTGCCTGGTCTGCCTGTTTGTGGACAACCTTTAGATCTGAGTGGACAGTCTCTGTTCAGATATCCTTTTCGCTTTTTTATTTTCAGCATTCTGCACAAACTACATGATACTTGGCGTTTCTTTTAATTCTTCAATTGGATACCGGGCAACAATCTCAAGTCCCTGCATCAGCATACGATACTGGTCTTTTGTGATAGACATTGCTTCATCTGCAGAGCGTGGCCATCGGAACGCACCATTATCAAGCCTTTTGTACATAAGAAGGAAACCATCACCTTCCCATAGTAAAGCTTTGATACGGTCAGATCTTCTTCCACAGAACAAAAATAATGTATTTTTATCATATGGATCAAGTTTGAACTGAAAGCGTACGATTGTTGCCAGGCCATCAATCCCGCGCCTGAGATCTGTGAATCCCATGGCAAGATATACTTTTTTGAAACCGGAAGCATCCGCATCATTCAACATGGCTGAATGCCCCTACAAGATGACGCAGCATTTCTGGTGACACACCAGAAAATATTTCTGCCGAAAGTCCTTTAGTATTTTTAATGCGTATTAAAGGAACTGTATCATCAGAAGTAACTGTTTGCGGAATTTTGGGAAGTTCGGTTGAAGCAGTCGTTGGAACTGGTAATTCTACAAAAGCAGTAGCAGCCGTCCCTTGTACCTGTTCCAGACATACTTCACGGACACGACGAAGACGGTAGTAATAGTTTGCTTTTGTAAGATTATTCTGGGCACACCAGGTTTCAACATCCATTCCCTTCGGTCGACTTTGGCAGTCGCGGATCTGCTCTGCCCATTGTTGGAGTCTGACCTGCTGAGCCACAAGGCTGGTTTGTGTAGCCATAACATTCCTCCTGATCATAGTCAGTTAAAAAAGTTGAGTACTAAACTTTTTTGACTATTTGGTTTTGTTGAGTATAATTATGGCACGAGTTTACAGGTGTGAAAAGGTACCTATGTTCTACCGTTTACGTTTTTTCTTTCCCGTCATTCCTGCACCTCCACAAGCCCAATAAAAAAGGTTCCACGAACTCATCATTTATAGAAATAATGATATCATGAAACCATTTTGACGTAAAGTAAGTTTTAAAGCCTAACTATTTCTATCGATTATACAGATCAGAGAATAACTCTCTCTTATATGTACCGTTCTCCAGCATCTTACTGAAGCTTTCTTTTACTGCTGCAACATCTTCTTTGTAAGTCATTCCATACCAGGTGTCATTCGTACGCAGCACTTTAACAGACGTCTTTCCTTCTGATAACAGTTCTCCAATAAATGTCGGAATCAGATATTCTGCTTTCAGCGGATTCGCCGGGACTTCTTTTTCAAAGAACTCTTTAAATCCCTCTTCCAGTATTTTCAAGAAGTCAGGAGTAAGTCCCCACATATTCATGGAAGCCAAAGAATCAACATCCAGCTTCACTTCATCTGTTTCCGCACCTTCTGCAGTCTTAACGATATTCTTTGTTTCTACAACTTCCGTCAGGTTGTTTTCCGCATCCATTTTACAGATACCACGAGTAACTCCACCATTATCTGATAAAGTATTCTTCAGAACAAATCCTGCCATACAAGACTGACCGCCATTTACCAGATACTCATGAACTGCACGAAATCCCTCTTTTCCATAATAGTCATCCGCATTGATCACGATAAACGGAGTTGTCAGCACATCCTTCGCTGCCAGAACAGCCTGTCCCGTTCCCCACGGTTTTGTTCTGCCTTCCGGTAAAACTCCCGGAATATCATTGATATCCTGAAAAGAATAATCTACAG
>CAVBPN010000200.1:0-1562 GCA_963597235.1 bacterium | reverse complement strand
ACTCGTTCTCAATATCCTTACGGATGATAAATACTACCTTATTAAATCCAGCTTCAATTGCATCATGAATCGAATAATCCATAATGATATGACCTGCTTCATCTACCGGCTCTAACTGTTTGATTCCACCGCCGAAGCGAGATCCGATACCAGCTGCCATGATAAGTAATGTTGTTTGCATACCGTTCATTCCCTTCTAAATTTTGTCTCAATGGTAGATATATTCCATATCTATAATAATTCTCATATAGAAACTATATTTTCTATTTCCAACTAAAGCACATACCATAAAACCCATCTGCTTGCTCTTTACTGGTAAACACAATCTTGATTTCATTCTTTACTGTGCAGTCATTACTAACTACTAGGATATGTCTTTGAGAGAAGTCATAATCAAATGTTACAGTTGGAGATTCAGACAGCTCTCCATCCACATAAATATCTGCTTTGTTATCTCCAGACTCGTAAGTATAGTCAATACCCAGTATTCCAGATGCACTTGTGCTGATAGTAAATGTAGTGTCATCCACTCGTTCAAAGTCTGAACTTGCATCATACCAAACGAAGTTATCATACTTATGCACATCGGCATTAATCACATCCGCGTCTGCCATCTTACCAGTAGAGGCAGACACATTATCATCAATAACTGCCTTGACCGTTTCAAAGTAGATTGCCTGACCAGCATCGTTCGGATGAACACCATCACCTGTCAAGTCATCATAGACCTTTTCAGAATTATTAAATGCTGCGATTGTGTCCACTACTGGAATAGAATAATGCTCACAAATACTCTGAATTATAGTCATCTTCTCCGTATACTCACGCTGAGAGGATTCCAGAATAGAGAGGATAGAGCAATCTGTGTACTTACTCCTAATGGCTCGGATAATGGACTCATAGTTCGTGGAAAAGCCATCTGTATCGTCATTCTGTCCATAGCAGATAATCGCCAAGTCATAATTCACATCACCGTTCAACGCCATAGTCCGAACATAACCTGCGTAAGAAGTGTTGCCACCCATAGAGACATTCGTTACCGAAACTTTTCCATTATTGACTGTTTTGAGATACGTCTGTAATTGTGTATACCATTGCTGCCCATCTGTCTCTGTACCAGTACCTGCGCCTATGGAATCACCAACTATAAGAACATTCACATCAAATCCATCCGCAAGTTTCTGATAAAAACTGTCTTCTGCTTCTTTCTGCTTCAATGCTACTTCTTTTTCCTGCTCCTCTTGAAAGAGTTTCCTGTTACTTGTCCGAAGTTCTGCGGCTTTCTTGTCTTCATCCACTTTATTCATCCACAACAAAACACCTAACAGTACTACTAATATAATACTTACTATCCCATATATCAAATTTTTCCGGGAGCTACTGCGCCCCCCCCCGCTTATAATGCATATTCAAAATTCCTTTCTTTTTCCAATCAATAAAATCTATACATTTTTATACTACTCTTAAAATTTGAACGTGTCTTTCAATCCCAACCACTTCTGGTCTTTATCACTCAAAATCAGTGCTGTTCCATCCTCCAGTGTATAACCTTCCGCAGAAGC
>CAVBPN010000199.1:22222-24642 GCA_963597235.1 bacterium | reverse complement strand
ATTAAGAATAAATCCTGGGAACGATAAGTGATGCGGATTCTGGGATTAGACTATGGTTCAAAGACCGTAGGTGTGGCAGTCAGTGACCCGTTGGGACTGACTGCCCAGAGATTAGAGACAATCTGGCGAAAACAGGAAAATAAACTTCGCCGGACGCTTGCCAGAGTAGAAGAACTTGTAAAAGAGTACGAAATAGAAAAAATCGTTCTTGGATATCCTAAGAACATGAATAATACTGTCGGCGAGCGAGCAGAAAAAGCTCTGGAATTCGGGGAGATGCTTAAGAAGCGAACAGGCCTTGATGTGATCATGTGGGACGAACGTCTGACGACAGTTTCAGCGGATCGGGCCCTGATGGAGGCAGGTGTACGCAGAGAGAATCGTAAAGAGTATCTCGACGGAATTGCAGCAGTATTTATTTTACAGGGATATCTGGATTCCCTGAAGATGTAAGAACTGCGAACGAAGTGAGCAGTAACAACGTAACTTGATAAAGGTGATAGTATGGAAAAAATCAGATTTCAGCTGGCTGATGGGACAGCAGAAGAATTTTTTATTGAGGAACAGACAAGAATCGGAGGAGTATCTTATCTCCTTGTATCGGATTCCATGGAAGATGAAGCGTCTGCCTATATTTTGAAGGATGTATCAAAGGATACCGATCCGGATGCCTGCTATGAAATGGTCGAAGATGAGGACGAACTGCAGGCGGTTTATAAAGTTTTTGAACAAATGCTTGAAGACGTGGATTTTGAAATGTAAGAAACATACTATAAGAAACAGGCGTCACTGGGAACGTAAGAGTCAGTGACAGGCAGACTAATAAGGAATGTACGCGCATTCCTGCATTAGTGTGCAAAAATGTTTGATTCCAGAGAACACATGACAGGTGTTCTCTGCATTGCACAGAATATGGAGGTGCTTGATTGAGCGAAAATATAAACGAAAATGTGAGCGTAAATAAAGGAAGAGAAAATCACAGAGAATATAATAAAACCAGAAAATATAACAGCCGGAATCGTAAACCAGGTGATAATAATACAAAGAAACCAATGGGAAAACAGAAAAATTTCCGCTATAAACAGCAGAAACCGAACGGCAGACATTATGAAAAACATTCTGACAGACAGGAAGCTGCCGCAGCAGGAGTAGCAGCGGTACATCTGCCAAAGACAGCAACAAAACCTGTTTCCAGAAATAATAAAACACAGCAGCCAAGAGGAAATGCGCGTCGTGGACGTAAGGGGATCTCAAAGCTGAAGATCATTCCGTTAGGCGGACTGGAACAGATTGGAATGAATATCACTGCTTTTGAATATGAAGACAGTATTGTAGTCGTTGACTGCGGACTTTCTTTCCCGGAAGATGATATGCTGGGTATTGACCTGGTAATTCCGGATGTCACTTATCTGAAAGAGAATATTTCCAAGGTTAAGGGATTCGTGATCACTCATGGACATGAGGACCATATCGGTGCACTTCCTTACGTATTAAAAGAAGTTAATGTACCGATTTATTCTACAAAACTGACCCTTGGACTGATCACAAATAAACTGAAGGAACACAATCTTGTACGTTCCACAAAACTGAAAGAAGTAAAACACGGACAGGTCATCAACCTTGGTGATTTTTCCATTGAATTTATTAAGACAAACCACAGTATTCAGGATGCTTCTGCACTGGCCATCTATTCACCGGCCGGAATCGTTGTTCATACCGGTGACTTTAAGGTGGATTATACACCGGTATTTGGTGATGCAATCGACCTGCAGCGTTTTGCCGAGATCGGTAAAAAAGGCGTACTTGCGCTGATGTGTGACAGTACGAATGCAGAACGTCCGGGATTTACCATGTCTGAGCGTACAGTAGGACATGTATTCGATAATCTTTTTAATGAACACAAAAATGCACGAATCATCATTGCGACATTTGCGTCCAATGTAGACCGTGTACAGCAGATCATTAATACCGCATATAAATTCGGACGTAAAGTAGCTGTAGAAGGACGAAGTATGGTCAACATCATTTCTGTTGCTTCTGAACTCGGATATCTTCGTATTCCGGAAAATACTCTGATCGAGATCGACCAGGTAAAGAATTATCCGGATGAAAAAGTTGTTCTGATCACAACAGGAAGCCAGGGTGAATCCATGGCGGCTCTTTCCAGAATGGCTGCAAATATCCATAAAAAGATTACGATTAAACCGAATGATACCATCATTTTCAGTTCAAACCCGATTCCTGGAAATGAGAAAGCTGTTTCCAAGGTCATCAATGAGCTGTCCATGAAGGGCGCAAAGGTTATTTTCCAGGATGTTCATGTTTCCGGACATGCCTGCCAGGAAGAGATCAAGCTGATCTATTCTCTGGTAAGACCCAAATATGCAATCCCGGTTCATGGTGAATACAGACATCTGACT
>CAVBPN010000199.1:17997-22212 GCA_963597235.1 bacterium | reverse complement strand
GCAGAAACATGTCGTAGAAGATCTTGGTATTCCGAAAGAAAACATCTTTATCCTTGCTTCTGGTAATGTTCTGGAACTGGATGCAAACAGTGCAGCAGTCACCGGGTCTGTTCATACAGGCGCAATCTTTGTAGATGGTCTGGGTGTTGGTGATGTCGGTAATATCGTACTGCGTGACCGTCAGCATCTGTCCGAGGATGGTATCATGATCGTTGTCATGACACTTGAACGCCACAGCAATGTGGTTCTTGCCGGACCGGATATCGTATCCAGAGGATTTGTCTATGTGAGAGAATCCGAGGATCTGATGGAAGATGCAAAAGAAGTTGTAGAAAATGCACTCGATTCCTGTCTGGAACGTAATATTACAGACTGGGGCAAGATCAAAAATACAGTAAAAGATGCTCTCAGTGATTTCCTGTGGAAGAGAACAAAGAGAAGTCCGATGATCCTGCCGATCATTATGGAGGCATAAAATGGACGCTGTAAACAGAAATATTCATCTTCTTCTGAATTCTATCCAGAAGAGTGATGTGTACAGAACCTATAAAAAACAGGAGGCAATTCTGGAAAAGAATCCGGAACTTGCCTCGAGAGTGCAGCATTTCCGGGCAGATAACTTCCGCCTTCAGAATGAAGAAAGAGGAAATCTGCTTCAGGATGCGGAACAGCTCGCAAGAGAATCAGCAGAACTTCGGAGAAATCCGGAGGTAAATGCCTATCTTGATGCAGAACTGGCACTTTGCAGGATGATGCAGCAGATTTGTAAGACACTGACGGATGGTATTGAGATTACAATACCGGAAATCTGAGATACAGACCCAGAAAGGAGCACATATGGGAGAAACGAAAGACCGGGTAGGTGCGGCCGGGGTAATCGTTGCCGGAGGATTTTTCAAGATTGCTTTGTATGTATGCGTTGCGGTTCTTGTGATCTGGATCGGTAAGGTTACCTATCAGTTTGGATATAACATTTTTAACCAGCAGGCAATGAGTCCGGGAGAGGGACAGGAAGTGACTGTCGTGATAAAAGAAGATGCGAGCAGTTATGACATTGCAAAAACATTAAAAAGCAAAGGTCTGATCGAGGATAGTCTGGTATTCTGGGTTCAGGAAAAACTTTCAAATTACAGTGGGAAAATGAAACCGGGCACATATCTTCTCAGTACTGCCTATACACCGAACCGAATCATGGGAATTCTTGCCGGTGATGCAGAGCAGGAAGGAGCCACTTCGTGATCGTAGAAGAAAGAATGCGTACGTTTATAAATTCCCTTGACGCGGGGAACACTCCATTTCTTGATGAACTGGAGTGTTCTGCTCTGTCAGAGGGAGTTCCGATCATCCGTAAAGAGATGCAGAGTTTTATAAAGACACTGCTGGCGCTTAAACGGCCACAGCGTATTCTGGAAGTGGGGACAGCCGTTGGCTTCTCCACGCTTCTTATGTGTGAATACAGTCAGCCGGATATGCATATCACGACGATTGAAAACTATGAGAAAAGAATTCCGAAGGCAAAAGAGAATTTTCACAGAGCAGGACGTGAATCTCAGATCACATTTCTGGAAGGAGATGCCGGTGAGATTCTGAGAGAACTTTCCGGACCGTATGACCTGATCTTTATGGATGCAGCTAAGGGACAGTATATCCACTGGCTTCCGGATGTAGTACGTCTTCTTGCACCGGGAGGTGTCCTGATGTCAGATAATGTACTTCAGGAGGGTGAACTGATCGAATCCCATTATCTTGTAGAACGGAGAAACCGTACGATCTATAAACGTATGAGAGAATATCTGTATGAACTGAAACACCATCCACAGCTTATGACAAGTATTATTCCGCTGGGGGACGGCGTGTCCTTAAGCGTTAAGGAGGAACTATGAGAAACATTGAGTTACTGGTACCGGCGAGCAGCCTTGAGGTACTGAAAATAGCCGTTATATTTGGTGCAGATGCCGTGTATATAGGTGGAGAGGCGTTTGGACTTCGTGCAAAAGCCAAGAATTTCTCCCATGAAGATATGGCAGAGGGAATCGCTTTTGCCCATGAATATGGTGTAAAAGTTTATGTTACAGTAAATATTCTGGCACATAATGATGACCTTCCTGGAGTCAGAGAATATCTGCAGGAACTGAAAGAACTGAAACCGGATGCACTGATCATTGCGGATCCGGGAATCTTTACGTATGCACGTGAGATCTGTCCGGAGATTGAATGCCATATCAGTACACAGGCAAATAATACAAACTACGAGACTTACCGTTTCTGGTATAAACTTGGTGCGAAGCGTGTTGTGACAGCGCGTGAGCTTTCCCTGAAAGAGATCAGTGAGATTCGTGCACATATCCCGGATGATATGGAGATTGAGACATTTGTTCACGGAGCAATGTGTATTTCTTATTCCGGAAGATGCCTGCTGAGTAATTACCTTGTAGGCAGAGATGCGAATCAGGGAGCCTGTACACATCCGTGCCGCTGGAAATATTCGATCGTGGAGGAAAAACGTCCGGGTGAATATATGCCGGTGTTTGAAAATGAGAGAGGAACCTATATCTTTAACTCAAAGGATCTCTGCATGGTAGAACATATGGATGATATCCTGAACAGCGGGATCGACAGCCTTAAGATTGAAGGTCGTATGAAGACTGCTCTTTATGTGGCAACTGTTGCGAGAACCTATCGTAAGGCAATTGATGATTATATGGAATCTCCGGAAAAATATAAGGCAAATATGTCCTGGTATCAGGAACAGATATCAAACTGTACTTATCGTCAGTTCACGACCGGTTTCTTCTATGGAAAGCCGGATGAAAATACACAGATTTACGACAATAATACCTATGTGAAGGAATATACTTATCTCGGTTATGCAGAAGAAGTCGATGAAAACGGTTTCGCGCATATTACCCAGAGAAATAAATTCGTGGTAGGTGAGACGATCGAGATCATGAAGCCGGATGGCAGAAACGTTGAAGCTGTTGTGAAGGCAATCTACGATGAGGATGGAAACTCTGTTGAGAGCGCACCACATCCACAGCAGAAACTCGCTGTCGATCTTGGAGTTGAGATCGAGAAATATGACCTCTTGAGAAGGTCCGAAGCATAGGAGATTTTGAATCCTTCAAACTGTAGAATAAGCCCATGGCAAATGCTGTGGGCTTATTCTATGTTCTGAATTATGCGTCAATGCATCGGAACTGGAAGTTAGCTTATTTTCCGATGTCAGATATGCCTGTTATGACAGATTGCGGGCATCGGGTTATGCATATAAGCTATTCTCGATGCCAGAGTTGGCGGTTATATTGGTTTTTCGGCATCGGTTTTTACGTGCATTATAGTTTCCGATGCGGAAATCTATTATGAATGCTGTTTTGTGCTTCGTTTATCTGAGTGGCTGTGAATGAGCTTTGTGTTATTATCTGTAGTTGAACAATTTCTTTAGCTTCTCCAACGCATTCTTCTCAATCCTCGACACATACGACCGGCTGATCCCAAGCCGCACAGCAATCTCCCTCTGCGTCTGCTCCTCAATCCCAAACAACCCATACCTCAAACAGATAACCTGATACTCCTTCTCAGAAAGTGTATCTTTCAGAACGGAAAGCAGAAACCGGATATCCTCCCTCGTAGAATATTCTTCCACGATATCTACCGGTGGACTTTCAATAATATCCAACAGACTGATCTCATTCCCTTCTTTATCCGTCCCGATCGGTTCATACAGCGAAATTTCCCGAGAATGTTTCTTTTTTGACCGGAACATCATCAGAAGTTCATTATCAATACAGCGCGCAGCATAGGTAGAAAGCCTTGCGCAGCGTGTGTGGTCAAAAGTAGAAATTGCTTTGATAAGTCCAATAGTTCCTATAGAGATCAGATCTTCGAGGTCTTCCCCGGAGTTCTGATATTTTTTTGCAACGTGGGCGACCAGGCGGAGATTTCGTTCGATAAGAATGTTTTTTGCATCCAGATCCCCCTCCTGACAGCGGTGAAGATATATTTTTTCCTGAGCGGAAGTCAAAGGTTTCGAAAAAGTCTTCAAATATCCACCTCGAAAGGGGTGTTCCTTATAGTTTATGTCTGAGACAGGTTCTGCGTGCTTTTCCCATAAAACAAATATTTATCCACAGTCAGATTGACGAATGGGTATTTTCTGGTGATTCGCTTTTTTCTATGTTTCTGTTATACTTTTTCTCAAGAAAGAGAGGTTCCTTT
>CAVBPN010000199.1:0-17987 GCA_963597235.1 bacterium | reverse complement strand
TTCCCTTATGGATATTGGTTTTAAAGAAGAGCTTAGAAAACGTGATGAACTTCTTGCTGGCTATCTCAAACAGATTGAGATTCAGGAGGAATTTATCCAGAAACAAAAAGAATTGATAGAATAACTGGAAGATCATATCTCAAAGATCACAGACATTGTCAGTGGCGTTTGATTATAACTGTACTGGAGGAAAACATATGCCTGATGCGTATGATTACATCTCACTCATATGTCGGCTGAAAGCCGCACAGACAAGAAATAAAGAACTGGAATCCGGTGAACGCAATATTAAGCTGAAAGAACTCCATCAAAAGGAATGCAGAGCCTATGAACGTAAGACGCTGTATTTCCGGATGGCGTTATTGATGATGTGAATTATGATGGCAGCATCCGGGCATTTCTGTTCCTTCTGAATAACGACTGCTGTACGTCTATTGATAAGAGCAGAAAGTTCCTGTCTGATCTGACAGATGGAAAACTGAATATTTCCAAAGGCATGATAAGTAAACTCAGTAGGGAGTTTGCTTAAAAACAGAGCCTGAGCGAAAAGCAGCCTATGCAGACATGTTGCTTTCACCTGTCATGCATACAGACTGTACAAATGGCAGAGAAAACGGGAAAAGCTGTCAGATCTATGTCTGTGCAACCTCGGATGGAAAAGCATTGTACTTTGCCCGCGAGAAAAAAGGACACGAGGGAGTAAAGGGCACTGGTACAGTAAATGATCCATTTCCGAAATGGATTCCAGTCATCTCAGCAGCCGGATCCGGCAAAGGTATCTGAGTTCGAAAAAAGATACCGTGAGATACTGGAAAAAGCCAGGACGGGATATGGAAACATTCCGGCAACCGATTATTACAGGGACGGGTATAATTTATTCCTGAGAATGGAGAAATATATGGAGAATCATCTGCTGTTCCTGCATGATTCCCAGATACCTGCCACTAATAATGAAGCCGAAAGACTTCTGAGAAACTATAAGCGTAAACAGGCGCAGGCCGTGACATTCAGGAGCTTCGAAAGTATCGATTATCTCTGCCAATGCATGAGCATGCTTGTTTTGATGCGCCTGGAAGAACCAACGAATATATTTGACAGAGTGTCCAGGATATTTGGATAAGAAAACCGATGGCTTTGACTGTTATCAGTTTATACCATCGGTTTTCTCATGTCCAGCTAACCTCTGAACAGTAACATCTTGTCACAAAGATAAAATGATGACGACTGTCTTTTCTTGCGTAACAAACTGAGGTAGTGTATAATATTTTTTATATGAGAAAATACACTTTCAAGGATAATCAGGTGAACCACATTGAAGAAAAAGATAGAACAGATACTCAGTGGAAAATTTGAATATGATCAGCCGGAACTTCTTTTTTCAAAAGAAAAACTGGAGATAAAGATTCAGGCTGGAACGACCATGCAGGGCGAACTGTATCTTGGAACAGAGAACAATGATAAGATACAGGGATATATCACCTCCTCTGACCGGAGATTTGTTCCGGGAAACAGTCGTTTTTCCGGTACAACCGTGCGTCTTCCGTACGGTATCGATGCAGTAGGAATGCAGCCGGGGGATGTATGCAGCGGATGGCTGTGCGTGACTTCCGGGATTGGAGAATATAAGCTTCCGTTCGTGATCGAAGCAGTCCGGGAAGAACTGGTAAGCTCCAGCGGAAAAGTCGATAACATGAAGGCTTTCTGCGAGATTGCCAGAAGAGATTTCAGAGAAGCGTATCATCTTTTTACTGAAAAGGATTTTGCCACAGTGCTGAAAAATGCTGACGGAAAGCAGAAAGCTCTATATGCAGGTCTTTCCAGCCGTCCGGTGACTTATCAGCATCTGGAGGAATTCCTGATCGGTCTGAAAGAAAAGGAACCTGTTTCTATAGCATTAAAGACAACTGCAGCGGAATTCTATAATGTGGAAGAGGATATGCAGGAGTCGTTTGAGATCCACAGGAGCGGCTGGGGACATTTAAGACTTGAGATTGAGACAAGAGGAGAATTCCTGGAGCCACAGCGTCATGTGGTCACAGATGAAGATTTTATCGGAAGCAGTGTACAGATCAGTTATCTTGTACATGCGGATAAATTAGAGAAAGAAAATCACACAGGTGAGGTTATCGTAAGAAGCCCGTACCAGGAACTCAGATATCATGTCCTTGCATCGAGGAGTTCACGTATCCACATTGATGTAAACAGAGAAGAAAAGAGACATAAACTTGCACTGGTAAGAGATTATCTGGAATACCAGGAGGGCAGGACAGATTTTCAGACCTGGAAAGAAAATTCCGGTTATGAACTGAATCAGCTCCGGGAAGCAAGCTGCGAGTATCCGGAATATCAGTTCCTGGAAGCTTATATGGCCCACCTTGACGGAAAAGATGATGTGGCAAAAAAAATCCTCAAGAATTACCATGGTAAGGAGTTTACCAGAGATGAGCTGGAAACAGCGGGAATCTACCTGTATCTTTGTACGATAACAGGGCTTTATAAAGACCGTGGTCAGGCTGTCTGGAAACTGCAGAATTTTTTCCGACAGAAAGAAGACAGCTTTCAGCTTCTGTGGCTGCTGCTCCAGCTGGACAGTACCTATCGTACCACTCCGTCAAAAGTATTGTTCATGATGGAGGAACTCTACGAAAAAGGCTGTACCAGTCCACTTCTTTATATAGAAGCATGGAAGATGATCAGTGAGGATGTTTCTCTCCTTCATCGCCTTACACCATTCTGGATGCAGGTGTTCTGCTATGCAGGAAAACATGATCTGCTTACCGAAGAACTGGTGATGCGTCTGGCATATCTGTCCGGATACGAGAAACACTTTTATGGAAGCCATTATCAGGCACTTGCTGCAGGCTATGAGAAATTTGGAACGGATGATGTTCTGGAAGCAATCTGCAAATATATTATGAAAGGCGAACCTCGTAAACCGATGTATTTTAAATGGTTTTCGCTTGCGGTGAGCAGAGGATTACGTATTACCAGGCTGTTTGAGTACTATGTGGAAACTATGGATATTACATACAGAAGACAGCTGCCGAAGCCGCTTCTGATGTATTTTGCATATAACGATAACTCACTGGGAGATTCGCGAAAGGCTTATGTATATGCGAGCGTGATCGCATTTAAAGAGAAAGATCCGAAAACCTATGAAAATTACAGGGATAATATGGAACGGTTCGCTTATCGCAAGATCAGAGAGGGACAGCTTGATGAAAATTATGCGATCCTGTATCAGGAATTTCTGTTTGATCCGGTAAGTACAGAGGACGGGGAGATGATCGCTCCGAAGCTGTTTACCTGTCGTCTGTACTGTGATGACAGTAAGGTGCGTCAGGTGATCGTACGTCACAGCCAGCTGGAAAAAGAAGAGGTCTATCCGTGCAATAAGGGAATTGCTTATCCGAGGATCTATACAGATGCTGCTGTGATCCTGTTTCAGGATGACAGACAGCGTCGTTATGTTTCTACGGTTCCGTATAATCTCACGAAGCTTACGGATGAAAGTACTGCAATAGAGGAACTTCTGGAACTTGGTGTTAGAGAAAAAGGACTCCTTCTGCATTACTGTGAGTCTTCAGCACTTAACGCAGAGAATCTTGAATATTTCCAGAGTCTGGCAGAACTGGAAGACTGTACGGAGGAGTACCGGAATTCTGTGAGAAAACAGATCCTGGATTATTATGCGGCAAATGTTCATGACCAGAAACTGGATCAGTATCTTGAAAAACTGGACTTCCGTCAGTATGCACTGGTTGATCGTACCACACTTCTTGAAGTGTTGATCACCAGACGAATGTTCCGTCAGGCGATGGTGATCGTAGAAGAATTCGGATATGAGGGACTGAATCTCAGTTGTCTGCTCAAGATGACCAGCCGAATGATCCTTAAGAGTGAGATGGCGGAGGATGATGAACTTCTGGCTCTTGCATCTGAGGTTTACCGTAAAGGTAAGTATGATGAAGTAATCCTACATTATCTGATGCTGTATCGTTTCGGACCGATGGATGAACTGCTTTCTATCTGGAAGAGTGCCAGAGGATTTGATATGGATACTTATGATCTGGAAGAGCGGATCCTGAGTCTTCTTGTCTTTACAGAAGATTATCGTAAAGAAGGGGAAACTGTACTGGAATCTTATGTGAGACAATCTGGAAAAGAACGGATCATAGGAGCTTATCTTACTCTGGTTTCTTACGGCGCATTTGTCAGAGAATATACGATGAGTCCGTTTATCAGAAGCAGGCTGGAATATGCATACAGTAACAGATGGCCGTTGAACATTATCTGCAGACTGGCACTTCTGCAGGAAATTTCCAGAGAAAAAGATCCAAAACCGGAATATGTGGGAATTGCGCAGAGCATACTGGAAGAGTGTGCAAAAGCAAACCTGAAATTTGCATTTTTCCGGAAACTGTCACCGGAACTTTTAAGTCCATATCAGCTGGATGATAAAACATTTGTAGAATGCCATGCCACGCCGGGGACTAAGGTCACACTGTTCTACAGGCTGGATACCGGACTAGGAACAGAGGCAGCATATAAATGTGAACCTCTGAAAGAAATGTATCAGGGAATTTTTGTGCGGACATTTACTTTGTTCTATGGGGAAACGCTTCAGTATTATTTCCAGATCGATCAGGGAGATGATACGAAGAAAACACAGGAACGAGTAGTGACGATGCAAAAGATAGAAGGTGCTTCCGGAAGTAAGTATCAGATGCTGAATCAGATCCTGTCGGCAAGAAGACTGGATAAAACAAAAGAAGTGACAGACAGTCTGAAAGATTATCTCAGACAGGAACAATATGTAAAGAACATGTTTACCATAGATAAAGAGAGTTAAAAAGGGAAAGTTAAAAAGCTAGAGAAGGAAAGCGGAAAATGAATGAAACAAGAGACTTGATAATAGGAATTGACTTTGGAAAAGAATATTCTCAGATCTGTTATTATGACCGCAAGGCGGAAGAACCACGCTCTCTTCCTGTAAAGGTAGGAAACAGTCAGCTTGAGATGCCGACCTGTCTCTGTCTGCGTGCCGACCGGAAAACTTATTGTGCCGGTCTGGAAGCGGAGTATTTTGCAAGAGAAAAAGGCGGACTTATGGTGGGCGATCTTTATGAGATATCCGCAAAGGAAGAACCGGTGACAGTAGCCGGTGAACAAAAAGAACCATGGGAACTTCTTTACTGTTTCCTGCATGAAATGGTGAAACTTCTGGGAATTGCAGATGTGGAAAAGAATATTCGCAGTCTGTCGATCGCCATGGAGACATTGAATACAGTGCAGGTGGAAAATCTGCAGAAAGCCTGCAGAGAACTGGGGATACCGGAAGCGCGGACGATCCTTCGGGATTATGAAGAGAGTTTTTATTACTATGTCATGACACAGAAGATCGAGACATGGAACAGAAGTGTAGCCTGGTACAGTTTTGATCATCGGAAAGTAAGTTTCCGTCGGATGTCCATGAATTCCGGAACAAAACCGGTGCTGGTACGGCTGGAAGAGCCTGTTACAACAACTTTGAGCGAGAATGTCGAAGACCGTGATGCAGAATTTTATACATTTATCAAGAATACGCTTGGTAAAGAATTATATTCCAGCATTCAGATCAATGGAGAGGGATTCGATCAGGAATGGGCACAGAAATCTGTGAAACTGCTGTGCTACCAGCACCGGAAAGTCTTTTATGGAAACAATCTGTTTGCAAGAGGAGCATGCGCTGCAGGAGCCGAGCGGTTTGTCAATCATGATCTGAAAGATTATCGTTATATGAGCAGCTCTCTGGTGCTTTCAGATATCGGAATGGAGCTGCGTGTCATGGGAACGCCGGCTTATTATCCCCTGATCGAATCAGGAAGAAACTGGTACGAGAGCAATGCGTATATAGAACTCATTCTTGATGGTGTAAAAGAGCTTGTCTTTATTGTTGATACAATGGGAGAAGCAAAAAAGAAACGAATTGCGATGGCACTGCCGGGACTGCCGGAGAGACCGGAGCGGACAACGAGACTCAGCGTGGCACTGCAGTATATTTCGCAGGCTGAATGCAGAGTTACAGTGAAAGACCTCGGTTTCGGAGAGACGTTCCCATCAAGCGGTAAAGAGTGGACAGAAACGACCAGATGGCAGGAGGAAACAAAGTGAGCGGATATATACTGTGTCAGACAAAGCGGGCAAAGCTGCCTTATTTTATAGAAAACATCAGTACAAATGTGTATTCCATTGAAGAACTCTGTTATTATCTGTACCATAATCTGTATCTGGTCGATCAGACGATCATGAATGAAGGACTGTGCAGCTGGATTCAGGAGGAACTTGAACTTCCGGCGCTGGCTGCGAAACTGCGTTCCAAGATCGGGAAATTCGCAAGTGCAGAGGACATTGTTTATCCGGTTTTTAAAGAAATTAACTATCTGACATATGAAGAACTGAAGGAACTGAATGTCCGTCTTCAGAAGATGAATGGGGAAACACCTGCGATGCGTGAAAAACAGAAAGCAGATGCACTGATGGAAAATAAAATGTATGTGCATGCGATCCAGATTTATCAGAAACTTCTGGAAAGGGAGAAACTTGAGGATATCCGGGAAGGCCTTACCGAGAGTGTGTACCATAATCTGGGATGTGCCTACAGCTATCTTTTACAGATGGAAAAAGCGATAGACTGCTTCCGAAAAGCATATGAAGGAAGCAGAAGCCGGGTGTCACTGGAGTCTTACCTGATTGCTTTCGGGATGACAAGGACACCGGCGGAATATGAAAAAATGGTAAAATCAATAGGTGCGGAAAAGGAAATTCTGCAGGATATCAGGACAAGACTTCAGGAATTTTCAAAAACACCGGAGATAACCGTGAATAAAGAAAACATGGACGAAGTACTCACCAGACTTACCCGGGAATATCACAGAAGTACGGGTTCGTGAAAGAAATAACAATGTATACAGTTTTTTTGCACGATTATGGTAGACGAAACAGGTTAAATCTGTTAAACTAGACTTATAATTTGGGTTTGGTAATACCACCCAAAAAGATTAGGAGGAATTTATCATGTTAGTAAACGCTTCAGAAATGTTGAAAAAAGCAAAAGCTGGTCACTATGCAGTAGGTCAGTTCAACATCAACAACCTTGAGTGGACAAAGGCAATCCTGCTTACAGCACAGGAACTGAACTCACCAGTTATCCTTGGTGTATCCGAAGGTGCAGGTAAATACATGACAGGTTACAAGACAGTTGTTGGTATGGTTAAGGGAACATCACAGTTCCGGTTGCACTTCACCTGGATCACGGCAGCTACGAAGGATGCCTGAAATGTGTAGAGGCAGGCTTCACATCTATCATGTTTGATGGTTCCCATTATCCGATCGAAGAGAACGTAGAAAAGACAAAAGAACTGGTTAAGATCGTTGCTGAGCATGGAATGTCTCTGGAAGCAGAAGTTGGTTCCATCGGTGGAGAAGAAGACGGTGTTGTAGGAATGGGCGAATGCGCAGATCCTAAGGAATGCAAGATGGTTGCAGACCTTGGTATCGACTTCCTTGCAGCAGGTATCGGTAACATCCACGGTAAATACCCGGAGAACTGGCAGGGACTTAGCTTTGAAACTCTGGATGCTATCCAGCAGCTGACAGGAGATATGCCGCTCGTACTTCACGGTGGTACAGGTATCCCGGCAGACATGATCAAAAAAGCAATCGACCTTGGTGTATCCAAGATCAACGTTAATACAGAGTGCCAGCTTTCCTTCGCAGCAGCTACACGTAAATATATCGAAGAAGGAAAAGATCAGCAGGGTAAAGGATTTGACCCACGTAAACTTCTGGCTCCTGGAACAGAAGCAATCAAAGCTACTGTTAAAGAAAAAATGGAACTTTTCGGATCCGTTGGAAAAGCCTGAGAATCACGGCTTAGCTGATTATAATAAGACGATCAAGAGGAATCGGTGTTTTCGGACACCGGTTTCTTTTTTTGTGTTTTCATGGTAAGATACCTCTATGATAAAAAATGAAATTGTAATCATGAATTTTTCCGGAATCTATAAGGATCAGCAGTTTTACCGGAGCCCTGCGTATTCGCAGGAGGAGATATCCTGGGTGGAGGTACAGGATCTTCCGGGAAGCAACTGCTATTGTGATGAAGAGGCGCGAAGCCGGATAGAGGAAGAAATAAAAGAGTATACAGGAAACGGCATACATTTTATTGATTCAGGAAATTATCATTATGTGAGCCTTTTGTGGCTTAGGAAGATCCAGGTACCATTTCGTCTTCTGGTCTTTGATAATCATACAGATATGCAGCTTCCGGCTTTTGGTGGACTTCTGTCTTGTGGAGGATGGATCGCGGTATCACTGGAAGAACTGCCGATGCTGAAGGAAGTGGTTCTTGTTGGACCTGATGAAGACGCTTATATGCAGGTGGAACCGGAATTTCAACAGAAAGTGCAGTTTTTATCCAGAGAGCGGCTGGCATCCATGGGGTTGGAGGAAAAGAAAGCATTTTTTGAGAATCTGTGTGTGGACCTTCCGCTGTATATCTCTGTAGATAAAGATGTCTTATGCATGGATGATGCTGCTACGACATGGAGCCAGGGAGACATGAAATTTGAAGATCTGCGGAGCTTTCTGGAAACCGTGCTGAAACGACAGCGGATCCTTGGAATGGATATCTGTGGGGAATGTGATCCGGATGCATGTGAGAAGGATTCATTGAATGACAGCGCGAATCGGGAACTTCTGGAACTCTGGACGGACATGCTGCCGGAGATTTCAGGGAAAGTGAGACAGAATCTATGAAAAATGAACTTTTTACGATTGGATCGCTGACGGTATATGGTTATGGCTTTATGATCGCGCTGGGTGTGATCGCGGCATGGATCGTTACGGATTACAGAGCAAAGCGTCAGAAGCTGGACAGGGATCATGTGTTTTCCCTTGTGATCTGGTGTCTGCTGGGCGGCCTGTTCTGTGCAAAACTTTTATTCTGGCTCACGGAATGGAAGACGATCATGGCGGATCCGGTATATCTTCTGGATACGCTGTCTGATGGATTTGTTGTGTATGGTGGAATTATCGGAGGTGTTCTGGCAGGGTGTCTGTACTGCCGGATCAAGCAGGTGAATTTCTGGAAATATTTTGACCTTGTGATGCCGTCGGTGGCACTTGCTCAGGGATTTGGAAGAATCGGATGTCTGCTGGCGGGCTGCTGTTATGGAAGAGAGACAGACAGTGTGCTTTCCATTACGTTCCAGAATTCAGATTTTGCTCCGAATCATGTGGCGCTGATTCCGACACAGATTTATTCCAGTATTCTGGATTCCCTGCATTTTGGTATCCTTATCTATATTGCACGCCATAAGAAAAAAGATGGTCAGGTGGCAGCCTGCTATCTGATCTTTTACAGCATAGGAAGATTTGTTCTTGAATTCTTCCGTGGTGATCTGATCAGAGGAAGCGTGGGAAGTCTGTCGACTTCACAGTTTATCAGTTTGTTTATTCTGGTGGCTGGAATCGTGATTCTGGCAGTCAGATCAAAGCAATCAGATATAAAGAAAAATGCTGATTTCTGAAGCTGATTTTATCAGTATAAAGAAGCACCTGCAGTCATAGGCTAATAGGGAAGACTGAAATAACCGGAGTGTAGGTAATGGGTGTGCCGGCACAGAATCAGCAGTATGAGAATTTTATCGTTCGCTATAAACAGAATATACATGGCGGTTTTCCCTATGAATCTGATGAAAACTTTCAGATTGTGAATGATCTTTTTGGAATTCTGTATGTACCGATGCAGGAAGTACCGGAACTGGAACTGAACAGTTATTCATATTCTTCCATCCCACGGTGTTATACATATATGGATACAGGCGCGTTGAGTGCGTCCGGGGTGACGAGACTTCACGGACATCCATATCTGAAATTACAGGGAAGGGGAATTCTGGTTGCAGTGATTGATTCGGGAATTGATTATCTGCATCCGGCATTTCATAATGGTACGCAGAGTAAAATCTTAAGTATCTGGGATCAGGAGTTGGAAGGCGATGCCAATGAAAGGATTCCGTTTGGAAGAGAGTTTACGAGAGTGCAGGTCGAGGAGGCGCTGGCATCAGAAAATCCATGGGAGATCGTACCTTCTGATGATACAAATGGACACGGAACGAGAAGTGCAGCGACAGCAGCCGGATACCGGATTGAAAAAGAGGGTTTTTCCGGAGCAGCGCCTGAGGCGGAACTTGTGATTGTGAAGTTAAAGCAGGCAAAAAATTATCTTCGGGATTTCTATCTTTTGCCACGCGATACAGACATTTTTCAGGAAGATGATATTATGCTGGCAATCGCTTATGTGCTGCGGGTGGCACAGGAACAGCAGATGCCGCTTTCTGTCTGTATAGGTCTCGGAACCAGTATGGGTGCACATCGGGGAGATGGCCCTCTGAATGAATATATCGACAGTATTGTAGCATTTACGCAGAATGCGTTCTCTGTACCGACCGGCAATGAAGGGACTGCAAGACATCACTACATGAAAGATTTTGGACCGGGAATTGAGGGAGAGACAGTGGAGCTGCGTGTTGGCGATAAAGAGAGCACGCGAGGGTTTATGATGGAATTCTGGGGGAATTCTCCCGGTTCTTATTATATGACGATCCAGTCGCCGACAGGGGAGAAGCTGTCAGTCAGTACTTCGCTGAAAAACAGTACACAGAAGCTCTCGTTCGTTTTTGTAGAGACGAAAGTTCTGGTCAATTATATCCCGATCGAAAGAAGGACAGGAAATACGCTGATCTTCATTCGTTTTCTGCATCCGACTCCCGGAATCTGGAAATTTCTGATCGAAGAGCGGATACAGGGAGAAAGTCGGATTCATATGTGGCTTCCGGTACGGGGAATGATCTCAGATGAAACATTCTTTTTGCAGTCATCTTCGGATTTTACGATCACATCACCGGGAGATGCAAAGGATGCAATGACCGTTACAGCTTACCAGTATCGGGATAACAGTCTGTACATTCAGGCGAGCCGTGGATATAATACAGAGAATGTTGTGAAACCGGATTTTGCAGCACCGGGGGTGGGAATCCTGACAGCATCGATCGAGCCGGGTGCAGAGTTTGCACCTGCCACAGGAACCAGCCTTGCAGCAGCCCAGAATGCAGGGATTGCGGCACTTTTGTTTGAGTGGGCGCTGGTAAGAGGAAATGAGCCGTATTTTACCGGCAGCAGTGTAAAGCACTATCTCAGCAGAGGTGCAGTACGTGAGTCTGGCAGGATTTATCCGAACCCGGAGTGGGGATATGGCAGAGTAGATTTGTATCATACGTTTGAGCTGCTGACATAAAAAGTACACAAAAAAGAATAGTAAAATTTAGTAGCTATGACGGCAAAAATTTTTAGACTCACGAATTGTTTTTGAGCCTTAAACTTGTTATAATTATTAAAAAAATAAGACTGTTGATACAATTGCAGTCAGGGAATTTTCAATGTACAGAAGAAGTATGATTGGAATCCAGTCAGGAGGAAAAATGAAAAGAGGAAGCATTTTTGAGTTGAATGGCGTTCCGAAGTTTCAGGAAGCACTTCCGCTGGCACTGCAGCATGTAGTTGCCATGATCGTAGGATGTGTTACACCGGCCATCATCGTAGCCGGCGCTGTAGGCGGAAATGGCTTAAGTGCAAAGGACAGAGTTATTCTGATTCAGGCATCACTGGTCGTTTCAGCATTGTCAACACTGGTTCAGCTGTTCCCGATCGGAAAGAAGAATGGATTTACATTAGGTTCCGGACTTCCGATGATCATGGGCGTAAGTTTTGCATATGTACCCAGTATGCAGGCTATTGCAGAAGGCTATGGAATCAGTACGATCCTGGGAGCCCAGATCGTAGGCGGTATTGTGGCATTTATCATGGGAATCCTGGTAAAAAAGATCCGTGTATTTTTCCCGCCGCTGATCACTGGTACAGTTGTATTTACCATTGGCCTTTCCCTGTATCCGACAGCTATTAACTATATGGCAGGTGGAACCAGCAATCCGGATTATGGTTCCTGGCAGAACTGGCTCGTGGCGTTTCTGACACTGGTAGTTGTTACAACGCTGAACCATTTTGGAAAGGGTATTCTGAAACTGGCTTCCATCCTGATTGGTATCATCGTAGGCTATGTGGTATCTATTCCGTTTGGAATGGTAAATCTTTCAAGCGTTGGCGAAGCGAAGGTCTTCCAGCTTCCACAGTTTATGCATTTTGGAATTCATTTTGAGATTTCTGCATGTGTTGCGATCGGACTGCTGTTTGCCATTAACTCTGTGCAGGCAATCGGTGATTATTCTGCAACGACGATCGGTTCTATGGACCGTGAACCGGAAGACAGAGAACTTCAGAACGGTATCATGGCTTATGGTGTGACAAACGTTCTTGGCGCATTATTTGGAGGACTCCCGACAGCTACATACAGTCAGAATGTTGGTATCGTAACGACTACGAAGGTTATCAACCGCTGGGTGCTTGGCCTTGCGGCAGTGATCCTGGGCGTTGCCGGAATCGTGCCGAAGTTTTCTGCACTGCTTACTACAATCCCGCAGTGTGTACTTGGCGGAGCTACCGTATCCGTATTTGCTTCTATTGCAATGACCGGTATGAAACTAGTTGCATCTGCTGAGATGGATTACAGAAACTCTTCTATTGTCGGACTTGCAGCAGCAATCGGTGTCGGAGTATCTCAGGCATCTGCAGCACTTGCAAGTTTCCCGGACTGGGTAACTACTATTTTTGGTAAATCTCCGGTCGTTTTGGCAACTCTGATCGCAGTTGTACTGAATATCATTCTTCCGAAGAGCAGCGATGAACAGAAAGCAGAAGCGAAGCTGATAAAACGGGTAAAGAAAAAAATCAAAAAAGATCACGAAGAATTTGAACAGAAATAATATAATAAAAATCTCCACTCTCTGTAACGCAGGAGTGGAGATCTTTTTTGCTTATTTACGATATACAAAAGCCGGCAGTCCGTCTTCACCAGGCGGAACATTTACATTTCCCTGAATGAGCGGGCGGGCATAGCGGATAAATTCTTCGGTTACATCGTGACCGTCCGGAGTGATCCAGGTAAGCGGAACTGTTTTTTCTTCGTTGCAGATTTCATTGACATCTTCCAGTCCACAGATCATCTGGTAATTTCCTTCTGCATCAGTCTGACGGATAAAGGATACCATCTTACCGGTCTCTCCATTCAGAGCAGCCTGTACACCAAATTTTCCGGCAGATACGGCTTCCTGCTGGTCTGTAGCAGAGATCAGCGTTGCAGAACAGCGCTGGCTGACATTCAGTTCAACAGAACGGGCTTTGACACCAAGGCGGCTGCGTACCAGGTTTTCCAGATACTTACCACATCCGGCGAGCATTTTGTGGCCGAATGTATCGGTACCTACGGAACTGTCGTATTCACAGATAAAAGTACCGTCTGCATCATGGATTCCCTCAGAAACACACACGATCAGATTGCAGTTTCTCTCAAATGCTTTTTCCAGATCATTAAGAAAAACTTCCTGATCAAAGGAAACTTCCGGAAGAAAGATGAACAGCGGATTGTCCCCATCGTATTTACGGGCAAGTGCACTTGCAGCAGTCAGCCATCCGGCATGACGTCCCATGATCTCGATGATCGTGACAGATTTTTTCTCGTAGACGTTGGCATCAGTTGTAATCTCGCGGACTGTAGAAGCAACGTATTTTGCAGCACTTCCAAATCCCGGTGTATGATCAGTGTGTACCAGGTCATTGTCGATTGTTTTCGGTTCGCCGATCACACGGATCGAACTTCCGATGGATGCTGCATAACGGGAAAGCTTACTGACAGTATCCATGGAATCGTTACCGCCGATATAGAAGAACCAGCCAATATTCAGTTCTTCAAATTTATGGAACAGTTCCGGGTAGACCGGATCTTCCAGAGACTCCGGAAGTTTATAGCGGCAGGAGCCAAGATAGGCACCCGGAGTGGATTTGAGTCCTTCCAGTTTATCTCCCGGAAGAGCTTCTTCGAAATCAAGAACACGGTCATTTAAGAATCCTTCAATACCGTTTACCATACCATATACATGTTCAATTGCGTCAGGATGAGCAAGACCTTCGGAAACAACACCGTAGAGACTGCTGTTGATAACGGCGGTCGGTCCACCGGACTGTCCGACGATAAGATTTTTCTTTGACATTGATTAAATACCTCCGATAGGGATAATGCGTTACTGTAAACAGAAACAATAATAAGCTTATTCTACCATATCTACTTAAAATCTCATAGCTATTTTTTATCAAAAGTGTTATTATAGAAAAAGAAGACTGAAAAAGGATTATTTTACGTGTGAAAAAGAGAATATGTTATAATAAAAGGCATGCAGGTACATACTGGAGGGGATGTGTTTCCGGCATAAGAATAACTATGTTAAGGAGTTAAGATTATGGAAGAAAGCAAGAACAGCACAAGTAAGCAGCCTGAACAGAAGAAAAAAAAGAAAAGTGATGTGCTTCTTACCATAGCACTGGTTGTAGCAATCGCAGTGTTCTGCTATGCAGCCTACAATCTGTATCACATCTATACAGAATACAAAAAAGGAACCGACGAATACAATGCGATCGAGCAGATGGCAGTTACGGAGCGAGATCCGGACAGTGAAGAAGTAACAGGACCGGACGCACAGCCAAAGGCACCGATTGAGATTGACTTTGATAAGTTGAGGAGTATCAACGAGGATGTCATCGGATGGATCTACGTGGACGCACTCTCTGATATCAGTTATCCGATCGTACAGGGTAAGGACAATCAGACGTACCTTCACCAGACTTACGAGAAAACATACAATTTTGCAGGAACGATCTTTGTGGATTACGAAAACGGCAGCGACTTTAACGACTGCAACACACTGGTTTACGGACATAATATGAAGAATGGTTCCATGTTTGGTCACCTGAAGAAACTCAGTGAAGATCAGACATTATATGACAAGGACAAATATTTCTGGATCCTGACACCAGGAAAAAATTATCGTTATGAGATCATATCTGCATATACGACCGGAGTAAACAGTGATACTTATACCCTGTTCAAAGGACCGGGAGAAGAATTTGAAGAATACCTGAAGAAGATCAAAAGTTACTCCGATATAAAGACAGATGATACAGAACTGACGATCAAGGACAAGATCGTTACACTGTCCACCTGTACAGGAAACGAATCTACGAGATTTGTCGTGCAGGGCAAAAGAGTGAATACCGAAGACACAGGAAGCAGTACTGCGGCCGCTTCGGAGAGTGATGAGGCATCAGCCGATGATATAACTGTACAGGAGGAATGATCATGGATGAAAAAATCATGAAGCTGCAGGAATTAATTGACCGGCATGATAATATCGTGTTTTTTGGCGGAGCTGGTGTATCCACTGAGAGCGGGATTCCGGATTTTCGTTCCCAGGACGGTTTATATCATCAAAAATATGATTTTCCGCCGGAAACAATTCTGAGCCATACGTTTTTTCTGAATCGTCCGGAGGAGTTTTATAAATTCTACAGAGACAAGATGCTCTGTGATACCGCAAAGCCGAATGCAGCGCATCTGAAACTGGCAGAACTGGAAGCGGCCGGTAAGCTTAAGGCGGTCATTACGCAGAATATCGATAATCTTCACCAGATGGCCGGAAGTAAGAAAGTACTGGAACTTCATGGAAGCGTATACCGTAATCATTGTATGCGGTGTGGGAAATCATTTGATTTTCAGCATATGAAGCACAGCAGCGGGGTACCGCTCTGTGAGTGCGGCGGAATGATAAAACCGGATGTCGTGCTTTATGAAGAGGGACTTGATACGCAGACGATCGAGGAATCTGTAAAGGCTATTTCGCAGGCACAGGTACTGATTATTGGAGGTACTTCTCTGGCTGTTTATCCGGCAGCCGGACTGATCGATTATTTCAGTGGAGATGCACTTGTTGTGATCAATAAATCTTCGACCCCGAGAGACCGGAATGCAGACCTTCTTATTAAAGAACCGATCGGACAGGTCTTTTCACAGATAAAAGTGAACAAATAATACCACGAGGAGAAAAGGAAAACATGGGATTTATCTATGAAGTAGGAGATATCGTTACCCTGAAAAAGGGGCATCCGTGCGGGAGTAAAGAATGGGAGATTCTGCGTGTAGGCGCTGACTTCCGCCTGAAATGCATGGGATGCGGACATATGATCATGGTACCGCGAAAGATGGTGGAAAAGAATACAAAGAATCTGAAAAAGAAGGAGAGCAGATAAAATTTGGTTTTGCATAAAAAATTGTGAACATAAGAATAATTATATTCACGATTTTCCAGGCCGGAGTCCATTACGACTCCGACTTGTTTTTGATATTTTAAGTTTGTTATATTTAATATAGAAGAGATGAATTTTACATTCTGCAGGTGTGCTCCTATAATAAGGAACAAAGGAAGCTTTATTATGAGCACAATATTTCCAAGAGAAGAAAAAGCAGAGCAGATCTTTGATGAGATCCTTAAGAATCCACGTGCCTGTGAACGTTTAAAAGATACATTTTTTGCAGCGATTCCGTCAGCGGAAGAGAGCGAGGGTGCAGGAACAAACATCCCGGATTATCGCATGTATATGGCAGATGGATTCCGTGAAAGCCATGCATATAATGAAAACGGCGATATTGATACAATACGAAATGCAGAACATACAGGAATCCTTTTACTCTTTGAATTCCCTGAAGCAGTAGATCTCGAGATTAATGAGGAAAAGATTTATTCGATTGTCATTCGATTGTCTGGGAGTATCTGATGAAGCTGCAGGAGCAGCTGTCTCGTGCTCTGATGTATTATGGTAAACGTGATGAGCCGGGAATCGAGAAAAATACAAGCAAACTTGGAATCTTCCTTCCATTCTGTCATTTTGAGCGTGAGATGGAAAAGACGATTGAGCTTGCCAATGGAATCGGTCTGGGGTGCAGAGGGGCAATCAGGGCAGAAATGTAAACATTCTCCACAGAATGTCCTATAGACGAACCACTGAAAAAACGGTATACTGTTGCTAAGAAATCCATTGGGACGAAAGGAGCAGATACCCATGTGGGAAAAAATCAATAACTTTTTAAAAGGGCAGATCGTGACATCCATCATATACATAGCCCTTGGCGCCTGTCTGGTATTTATGCCGGTCAGTACGGTAAATGTGATCTGTAAATTTATATTTGGAATTTTACTGATTCTGGTAGGCTTGTATCATATCCTGATTTATGTGGCAGAGAAACTGAATTCCACGATCTTTGATCTGTTTTCTGGTGGCGTTCTGATGGTACTTGGAATCTTTTTGTTCATGAATCCGCAGATCGTTGTCAAACTTCTCCCAATCCTGCTTGGCACATTTATTCTGGTGGACAGCATCTGGACGCTGAAAGGAAGCCTGAAACTTAAAAAGCGTGGCACAGGTTCCTGGAAATTCCTTCTTATAGGAAGTATTATCTTTATTGCACTTGGTATTTCGCTGGTAGTAAATCCATTTACGATGGTAAAATATACCGTGATCTTTGCAGGCTGGATCTTCCTGTGTAATGGTGTGATCGACCTGATTTATTTGATCCTTTTGAAAAAAGGCTTAAAAGAACTTAAACAGGATGTAGAAGCTGTTGATGCGGATGGTGAGATCATTTCTGATGGAAATAGCAGTGCAGATGGCATGAATGCAGAAGGCTCTGCACAGCCGGAAGAACCAGTTGCACAGGAACCGGAATATGCACCGTGGAGCTCCCGTAAAAAAGAAAAATCCACAGAACAATCCGAGGACGAAGAGATATTTGCGGATAACACTGAAAATGATACAGAAGCGGACACTCCTGAATTTGCGGAAGAAGATTTCAGTAGAGAAGAAGCAGACAGAGAAGTTTCCGAGATGGAAGAATCCCTGGATGTTGTATCCGAACCAACGATTACAGACGATGACCTCTCCGATAC
>CAVBPN010000198.1:0-22260 GCA_963597235.1 bacterium | reverse complement strand
AGCAAGTCAACAAGCGAGAGCCTGTCCGGCAGCGTAAGTACACAGAACTCCGAAAGCGCAAGCACAGGCGTAAGCCAGTCCGTAAGCAGCTCCACAGAAGCTTCGGCAAGTGAATCCGCAAGTGAGGCGGTATCTGAGCAGACAAGCACAGACGCATCCATCAGCGAGAGCACTTCAACCGCTTACAGTAACAGCACCCCGGACAGCGATGTGCTTTCCGAAAGCGCAAGCGAGGCAGACAGCAGGAGTGCAAGTACAAGCACGAGTGCAAGTACAAGCGTAAGTGAAGCCGACAGTAAGAGTACGGCAGACAGCGTAAGCCAGAGTACAAGTGCAAGCGAGGCAGAATCAAAGTCTGCAATAGACAGCACAAGCCAGAGCGGAAGCGCCAGTGAGGTGGACAGCCATTCCGTAAGTACAAGCACAAGTGCAAGTGACTCCGCAAGCATCGTAGACTCCATCAGCGAGAAACAGTCTGAGAGCGAGTCCAACAGTAAGTCGATTGCAGACAGCCAGAGTGCATCCCAGTCTGAGCGTAAGGATCTCACACCAAGTGACAGTGTATCCCTGTCAGAGAGCGCAAGCATCGGGGAGTCCTTAAGTGGTTCTAACAGCACAAGTGCAAGCGAGAGTGCATCGGTTGCAGACAGCTTAAGCAAGAGCAGTTCAACAAGCGCAAGCGAGAGTGCATCGGTTGCAGACAGCTTAAGCCAGAGCAACAGCACAAGCGCAAGTACAAGCGTAAGCGATACAGATAAGACAAGCAAAGAGACAAGCACAAGCGCAAGCGAGAGTGGATCCGTAGCTGAGAGTATCAGCGACAAGGCAAGCGAGAGTGCAAGCGAGTCCGGATCTATCGGAACAAGTGTCAGTGAACATTACTCCGACTCCTTAAGTGAATCCTTAAGCCAGTCGATCAGTGACGCAAACAGAGACAGCGCAAGCATCAGCGCATCCCTGTCAGAGAGCATCAGCACAGTGAACAGCGAGAGCGTAGTGACAAGTACGAAGCAGTCCGAGTCCTTAAGCGATGAGAACAGGACAAGCAAGTCAACAAGCGAGAGCCTGTCCGGCAGCGTAAGTACACAGAACTCCGAAACAGCCAGCACAGGCGCAAGTGAAAGTGAAAGCATCAGTACAGATACAAGTAACAGCGCGAGCGTAAGCGGCAGTCTCAGCAACAGTGTAAGTACAGATAAGAGCACAAGTGCAAGTACATCGAGATCTTACAGCCAGAGCAGTCCGGACAGTACAGAACAGTCCAGAAGTATAAGTGAGGCAAAGAGCAAGTCTGTCAGCGCAAGCATCAGTGCATCTGTAAGTGCAAGTAATGAAGCAGACAGATCAACAAGTATCAGTACATCTGCATCCGTAAGTGCAAGTGAAGAGGAACGTAAGTCCACAAGCACCAGTGTAAGCAGATCGGCAAGCACAAGCGAGGTACAGCATAAATCAGAAAGTGCATCAGCATCCGCAGTCGACAGCAGAAGCGATGTAGATTCCATAAGCGAAAGACATTCCGCAAGTGAATCACAGTCGAAGTCAATGGCAGACAGTCAGAGTGCATCACAGTCAGAGCGTAAAGATCTGACACCGAGTGATCATGAATCACAGTCCACAAGTGCTTCGATTGCTGAGAAATTCAGCATCTCGAACTCTGTAAGTGCAAGTGAATCCGTCTCAAGGGCAGATAGTTTAAGCAGAGACGCAAGTGCGAGTGCAAGCATCAGTGCTTCCATCGCAGACAGTCAGAGTGCAGAAGATGATGCAAGCGAGAGTACAAGCAGAAGCAATGCAGAGTCCGCAAGCACAAGCACAGAGATTTCCAGATCCATCAGTACATCTGAGGCATCCAGAGCAAGTGAAGAAGACAGCAGAAGCGGATCAACCTCTGTTTCAGTTGAAGAATCCTTAAGCAGGAATTATTCAGAATCTGACAGTGCATCACGCAGTGCTTCGATAAGTGTAAGTACATCACAGAGCTTAAGCCGAAGCAGATCAACGAGTGAAAGTCGAAGCAGATCAACAAGTAAGTCACAGAGCAACAGCAAGAAGACTTCACAGAGTATAAGCAGAAGCATAAGTGCATCACAGAGTGCAAGCAGAAGTGCGGCTTCCAATACATCGACAGCAAGCCAGCAGAGTACAAGCAGCAGAACATCACAGACACCGTCACGCAGCACAAGCACCAGCAGACATATCAGTGTAAGTGAACTGGCAAGTACAGTACGCAGTACAAGTACAGTACGAAGCGCAAGCATCTCTGCAAGCATTGCAGACAGCAGATCACAGCTGGAAAGCATGAACTCAAGTACGAGTGAAAGCCTCAGAGCATCCAGAAGTGCAAGTTTGAGTGCAAGTATCAGTGCAAGCCTCAGCCTGTCAGAATTTGAAAGCGTACCGCTTACCGTAGAGAGTGAATCCACTACAGAACTTAAGCAGGACGAGACACCTCTGGCAGCTACACCGGATCTTGATAAGGGAATCAACCCATGGTGGTCATGGATTCCGGTTATCGGCGGAGCAATCGGTATCTGGGATGGCCTGAAGAAGAAAAAAGACGATGAGGAAGATGAAGAATCTGATGAAAATGAGACAGATGACAAATAATTATCATTTGTAAACTGCTCACAGAGGAGATGATACTTTCTCATGGTGAACAGATGCGGTTTCTCCGGGATGTTTTCCGGGGAAATCGCATTTAAAAAATTTTGATGAATTTCAGAATGGAAAAAGTATTTTGAACCAGTTAAAGAAATCACATGAATTAGCGAAACACCTGTTATGTACGATCATTATCCTTGGACTGTTTATGATCGGAAGAAATATAATGCTCTTTCGGGTGGATGTTTCGGAATTTGAAAAACAGAGTCAGACAGTACAGGGGATTCTGGTAGGAATGATCAGTGGTGACAGGAACAGATGCTCCGTGGTGGCACTGGGGATCATGCCCTATATGACAGCATCGATTTTTATTTCGTTTGGTGTTGTTTTTTTGCCGGACAGTCTTAAGAAAAGGATATCCAGGCGTAAGATGGACAGCATGACCATGAAAGGAACTTTTATTCTGGCCTGTTTCTGGGCATATTCAAGGTCAAAGGAACTGACCTATGTCACAAAAGGAATTTCACTTAATAAGACACAGCTCCAGGCGGTCTCTGTTGTCGAAATGGTTATCGGTGCCATGGTCATAATGGCAATGCTCTATATAAATAAAGAAAAGGGGATAGGGCAGCAGACACCGATCATGCTTTTTAATATCGCAGAGGGACTTTATACGACACTGTCTGAGAATTATGCAGATATATCACCGATGATCCTGTTCATCTGTTTCGGGACACTGGTGGTTACAGTTGTGATGGAGAATGTCGAATTACGTCTGCCGGTACAGAGGGTGTCCATCAATAATGATTACGCGGACAAGAACTATATCGCATTTAAGCTGAATCCGATCGGGATCATGCCGGTTATGTTTGCAACATCTGTATTTATGCTGGTTAAATATCTGCTGTATTTTATCGGAGGTCTGATTCCGGATAATAAGACCTTGCTGAATATCAATGCCCATATGGATTTTGACAGTAAGCTGGGAGTTATGGTTTATCTGGCGGTTATTGTATTGTTTACGGTCGTGTTCTCCCTGGTGATGCTGACACCCGGAAAAATGGCAGAGGGACTTCAGAAGAACGGTGACAGTATTGTAAATGTATACGCCGGAAGGACTACAACGAGATATCTCCGTTTTGTACTTATAACACTCAGTATAGTAAGCGGTGTTGTGATGGCGATGGCCATGAGTATTTCCATGTTTCTGGCACTTAAGGAAGAGATGGTTCATGAAGTCGCAATGTTGCCGTCGTCTTTCATGATTTTTGTGGGCATTATTACCACGTTCTTTGATGAGGCGAACGGCTATATGAAATTTGATCAGTATAAATTTTTTATTTAGGAGCATTTATGTTTTGGTTTATTCCCGCATGGTATTCGAATAATGAATGGAAAAATAATGAAGAGCCCTGGTATTATCCGCGAAAGCAGACAGAGGTGGATGACACTGTAAAGCAGATTCAGCTTTTTGACAGAAAAAGCGATATCAGGCTTAAGACCATACTGTTGAGTCATGCCCCGAATCACAGGCATTTCCTGCACAGGCAGGGGCTGCTTCACAGTAATTACTGGTCATGTTTTGATGCAATCCAGGAGATTACGGTAAAGCGTCCGGCGATGTTGTCCTATCATGATCTGAACTGGCCGGAGGGGATGGAATTTATTTATTCACCTTTTGCTGTGATAGCAATGCATAATGGACAGAAATATGCCCAGATTGAATTTGGCGAAGACGGAAATATGTTCCAGCTTGATATGTACAGAAATGATCAGCTTGTACGGCGTAATCTTTACGATGACAGGGGATTTTTATCCCTGACCATGGTATTCCGTAATGGGCAGATGGTTTATGAACAGTATCTGAATGAAGCCGGAAAGTGGAAAATCTGTCGATATGCAGATGGACATGTGGATATCAATCCGCGGGAAAATCATTACATGATCGAATATAACCATAAAGTAGAGACAAAAACCTATAAGAAACTGACTTACAGGAATATCGAGCTGCTTATAGGTGAAGTGCTTGAAGCCTATGTTCAGCATATACCTCTGAATGATATTTTCTGTATTGCAATGCATCCGCTGCACAGCAGACTTCTTGAAGAAGTTCTTATAAGAAGAAAAAAGATAGCATCATTTTTTAACACAAGATGCAATCTGACGAAAGATCTGGCGTCTTTAAGATTAGCCAGAAAGTGTGACCGGATGGTGGTAAATTCCAGGGATGTTATCATGCAGGCAGGTCTGACTTCTGTTCACGGTGGGGTGATATCTTCGGTTATTACACCATTTGATTCACGAATGGAGTTTGGCAGAAGTCTTCAGCTGAAAGAACAGAATATTCTTATTTCTTCGGACGGACTGTCAGATGAACTGTTTGAGCGGCTGATCGTGTCTCTTATGCCATATCTTGAAAAAAATGAACTGGCGAGGATTAATCTTTTCACGCGAAGTGCATATTACGGCATCGAGAACCAGATGTTAGAGCGAGTGAGGGATGTTTTGTCGAGACATGGTTTTGATCCGGATCTGGCACGTAAGGATGATGGAAACCATTCAGAAAATGTGCTGGAGGAGGAGACACCGATTCTTTTTAAGGTGAGAAAGTGTGTTGACGAGCTGAGTGTAAATAAATGCCTGCAGGAGCAGAGAATCGTCATAGATATTGAGGATGTGACGGATCTTTTTCTCCAGATATCAGCCCTCAGTATGGGGATTCCACAGATAGTGAAGTCAGAGTCGGAATATGTGGTGGATGGCGGTAACGGTAAAGTCTTAAAAGATGTAACAAAGATCGCTGATATTCTTTCCTATTATCTGGATACTCTGATGCACTGGAATGAGGCGAATATCGTATCCTACGAAATTGGAAGGAAATATACATCAGATAATCTGGTAACACAATGGAGAGAGGTGATCGACTATGTCAGCAAAAATTAATGTACTGCAGCTTGGTCCCACCGATCTGTCAGGAGAATACACGGTTCATCCGGATGTGAAATGGTATTACGAGCCGGATTATGACGGGATAAAGCTGTGGACATTTGAGGCAGTTATCATCGGAAGATGTATAAAAGAAGAAGAGCGTAAGAAACTGTTCCGTCTGACTAAGGCATGGTGTCTGTTCGTTCTGGATGATTTTGAAACAGACAAACCAACAGAATGGATCATTCGCTCAAAAAAGGGGAAAAGGATAAATCAGGCTGAACTTAAGGTACTTCTTGGATCAGAGATAGCAGATTACTATGCGTCACCTTATGGTGAAAAGTATTCTCCTGTAAACATCGGCATTACCGAGGGATTCAGGGGAGATGTACGCTGGGACGGCTTCATGGGACCGACGCTGGAGGGAGATTTTGGCGCGGAATTCAGACAGGCTGCTTACTGGCGGAATAATATCCCGGTATTTAAGAATCAGTCCATTGATTTCTGGTTTGAATATGAAACAACCGGAAATGTCGAAGTACGTATGAAAATCCTTCAGTTTCGAGCCGGAAGCGTATCGGACGTTCAGAATGTGTGGGAGTTTTCGGAAGAAGAACTGCAGGATACTGTATATATAACGAATGAAAAAAGTGAGGGGCCGATATTTGTCTCAATCCTTGCAAAAGGTAAGGGAAGTCTTAAGATCATTGCTCTCCATGACCGTTATTCCAGACGTGGAAAGGGAATGTTCCTGCCGGGTGGAGAGAGAAGAGTAACTTCAAAGCGAGAAGAGGTCTTTTTCTATTTTGATCCCGGAGACCTGAAACCGCCATTGAATGTCTATTTCAGTGGATATAAGACGCTGGAAGGATTCGAAGGTTATAACATGATGCGAAACATGGGAACACCGTTTCTGCTGATCGGTGAACCGAGGCTTGAAGGCGGTGGATTTTATCTTGGCTCAGAGGAGTATGAGCAGATGATCAGGGATGGTATTCAGTATTATCTGGATGAACTTGGATTTACTTCGGATCAGCTGATTTTTTCGGGACTGTCCATGGGTACCTTCGGAGCCATGTATTACGGATGTGATTTTAAGCCCCTTGCAATTATTATTGGTAAGCCGCTTGCCAGTATTGGTGATATCGCGGCCGGTGAACGTCTGACCCGTTCGGGAGGTTTCCCGACATCGCTGGATGTACTTCTTAAGGAATTCGGTGATCTTGATGAAAGAGCTGTAGAAAAAGCAAATGAACGCTTCTGGGATAAATTCGACAGTACTGAATGGGAAAATACCAGCTTTGTCATCGCTTATATGATCGAGGATGACTATGATCCGACGGCGTACCCGAATCTTCTTTCACATATCAGGAATGACAGTGTACAGGTATACAGTAAAGGTCTGCATGGCAGGCATAATGATAATACGGGTGGTATCGTTGGCTGGTTCAGAAAACAGTACCATACCATATTAGCGATGAATTTTGAGAGAGAATTCAGAGAGGATTAGCTTATGTCGGTTGTCAGTTGGAAAATCCTGTGGAACGAATATACATTTGACACTTATCTGTATGGTTCCAGGATTATATTTCATAATAAAGAGGATGTGGAATTCATAAACGGCATGATGCCGCCGGGAAAGGTCATTAAGACATGGTATTCTCAGGTGAATTTTCAGGCACGAAGGGCTGAGCCGACTCTTCCGATGATCGATGGGGAGAGCAGATATCATATAAAGGTCGATTTCGGGCAGGAGGAGAATCCGGGCATACTTTTTCGTATCACATTTTTTGACCGGTATGAAAATGAAATTGAAAATCTGATTCTTCGTGGGAAGGAGATGGATTTCAGATGTTCGTTAAAAACCTACAGCTATACGATTCAGCTGGTCAACGCAGGAGCATCACAGTTCCATTTTCATTCTTTTACATTGACGGAGTATGCAAATGAAAGCGAGTAAACTGAAGGGAACATTAAATAAGATCAGGGCACTGGAAGATACCTACAGAGCACTTTCGGATGATGAACTGGCGGGAAAAACAGCAGAGTTTAAATCCCGTTACAAAGATGGGGAGTCTCTGGACAGCCTTCTGGTGGAAGCCTTCGCAACATGTATTGAGGCAGATGACCGAATTCTGGGAAAGCGTCCCTACGATGTTCAGATCCTTGGCGGTATCGGACTCCATAAGGGTCTTCTTGTGGAGATGAATACGGGTGAAGGAAAAACTCTTACAGCTACGATGCCTCTTTATCTGAACGCATTATCCGGTAAATCAAGCATGCTGGTTACAGCAAATGGCTATCTGGCATATCGAGATGCAGAGGAGATGGGACCAGTATATGAATTTCTCGGTCTGACCGTCCGTGCAGGATGTTCCGAGGACAGTAAGGATCAGCTTTCTGCCGATCAGAAAAGAGAGATTTATGCTGCCGATATCGTCTATACCACTCACGGAACTCTGGGATTTGATTACCTGTTCAACAATCTTGTAAGCCGGAAAGAGGATCGTTTTCTGTGTGAATTTAACTACGTTATCGTGGACGAGGCAGACCTGGTTCTGCTTGATGCGGCGCAGATGCCTCTGGTAATATCCGGTTCACCGCGAGTACAGTCAAACCTTTATGAAGTGGCAGATTTCTTCGTAACCACATTAAAAGAAAATGAGGATTACGAAATCGAGGATAAGATGATCTGGCTCACCAGAAAAGGAGTGGCTTACGCTGAGAAATTTTTTAATATAAAAAAATTTTACAGTGCTGAGAATTTTGAATTGAACAGGCATATCACTCTTGCACTGAGAGCCCACGGTGTCATGGTAAATGGCGAGGATTATATTGTTTCTGAGGATAACGAGATCGTTCTTATGGATAACGGTGCCGGAAGATGTTCGCCGGGTATGAAGCTGCGAGGCGGTCAGCATCAGGCCATTGAACAGAAAGAAAAAGTCGAGGTTTCTCAGGATACACGATCGGTAGCTTCGATCACATATCAGAATTTCTTTCTGCTGTTCCCGAAACTTTCGGGTATGAGCGGAACCATCGCCGATGCAAAAAGGGAGCTTCGTAAAGTATATAAAAAAGATGTCATGGTCATTCCGCCAAACAGACCCCTTCGCAGAGTCGATCAGAAAGATATCTATTTTATAAACAGCGAAGAGCAGCATGCAGCTGCAATCGGGGATGTTGTGGAGAGAAACGCAACAGGCCAGCCTGTTCTTGTAGTTACATCCACTATTGAGGATACGGAGGATATTTCCAGAGAGCTGGTAAAATACAAGATTTCCCATAATGTACTGAATGCAAACAGTGCAGATTGGGAAGCCCGGATCATAAGTGAGGCCGGACAGAAGGGGGCAGTCACGGTATCTACCGGTATGGCAGGACGTGGTACGGACATCCGACTTGGTGATGGCGTGAAGGAACTGGGAGGACTGGCTATTATCGCTATCGGACGAATGAACAACATCCGGCTCGAACGACAGATCAGAGGACGTGCAGGACGTCAGGGAGATCCGGGAGTTTCGCAGTTCTATGTGAGTCTGGAGGATGGTGTTGTCGGAGAATTCCTGGGTGAAGAGAAACAGGAGAAACTTCTGAAGAATAAACACATGTCCGGATTTCGGCTGAAACGTATAATCGACAACGCGAGAAAGTTTAATGAGGATAATGGATTTTCATCCAGAGAATCGGCTGTGGATTACGATAAAGTCATGAAATATCAGAGAACAGTATTCTATGATTCCCGTAACCGCCTTCTTGATGGTGGAACACTGGAATACAGTCTCATAAGAAAGATAGCCAGAAATAATATCGTACAGTTTATAAAAGAGAACAGGAAACTGACCAGAGGTATTGTTCACCGCTATATTCTGGATAATCTTACATACATGCTTGAAACAGAAGATCCGCTTCTGGCGTGTCTTAAAGATGAGCATTTAAGCAGGAGAAAAGTCCGACATGCGCTGATGAAGTATGTGCAGAAGCTTATTGATGAGCGTATGGATGCTTTTGAGGATGAAGCAATGCTGAAGGAATACATCCGTCTGTGTGCATTACAGACAATGGATGATGCGTGGGTAGAGGAAGTCGATTATGTCCAGCAGCTCCAGTATGTAATCTCCGGACGGCAGTCCGCACAGAGGAATCCGGTATATGAATACCAGAATGAAGCCTATCTTGCATTCGAACAGATGCAGGAAGGTATAAAAAAGAACCTGCTCAGAAACTTCATGCTGGGAGAACCGGAGATATCACCGGATGGAAATATGGAAATTCTGTTCCCTTGATAAGAAAAGCAAAAAAGAAAGGAATATCACATGATTTACAATGTCAATCTTGGCATAGGCTGGGCCTCAAGCGGAGTGGAGTACGCACAGGCGTACCGTGCCGCCATGCTGCGTAATATCGGTGCAGATGCCAAATTCATTTTTACAGATATGATCACATATGAGCATATCGAGCATATGACCAGAAATATCGGTTTTCTGGATTCGGAAGTTATCTGGCTGTATATGTATTTTACTGATTTTAAGATGACACCGGTTACCTACACAACAGCAGATCTTGAGAAAACATTTGCAAAACGCAGATATACATATACAAGAGATGAGAAGGTCGGACATTATGTCTTTGATGGTGAGAATACTTTCTACACGGTTTATTTCACCAACGCAGAAGATAATTTTGTACACCGGGTTGAGATCGTTGTGAACGGATGTCTGATCCGTAAGGATTACTTTACCTACGGTCGGGTATTCTCAGAATATTATGCACCGCTTGACGGTAAGGCACATATGTATCTGCGTCGTTTCTTTAATGAAAATGGCTCAGTTGCCTATGAGGAGATTAACGATGATGACAACGTTATGTACCAGTTTCCGGATCGTCTTATCTGTTCAAAAGAGGAGTTTGTAGGATATTTCATTAAATGCCTGCATATGACAAAGAAAGATATCATCATCGTAGACCGGACTACCGGTGTTGGTCAGTCTGTCTTTATGGCTGCACCGCCGGCAAGAATTGGTATTGTGATTCATGCGGATCATTTCTCAGAAGGAAGTACAGATGATGATTATATCCTCTGGAACAATTATTATGAATATCCATTTGCGATGCACAAACACATTGATTTTTTTATCGCAGCAACTGATGAGCAGAGAGATCTTGTGGCAAAGCAGTTTAAAAAATATATGAATGCCACACCGAAGATTTATACAGTTCCGGTGGGAAGTCTGCCAGAACTGAAATATCCGGCAAAAGGCAAAAAGAGAAAGCCATTCTCGATTATTACGGCATCACGTCTTGCTTCGGAGAAACACATCGACTGGATCGTTGAAGCTGTAGCCATTGCGAAAAAGGAAGTTCCGGGTATCACTCTTGATATCTACGGACAGGGCGGAGAAGAGAAAAAAATCCGCGAAAAGATCAGAGAACTTGGAGCAGAGTCGTATATCACGCTTTGCGGCCAGCATAATCTGGCAGATGTATATCAGAAATACGAACTCTATCTTGCAGGTTCAACAAGCGAAGGCTTCGGGCTGACGCTGATGGAAGCTGTCGGCGGCGGACTTCCGATCATCGGATTTGATGTTCGTTATGGTAATCCGACATTTATTGATGACGGACAGAATGGATACCTGATTCCGATCGATGATGAGACAACAATCCGCCAGAAGATTGACGGTCTGGCTGAAAAAGTTATAAAGCTGTTTAAAGAAGCAGATCTGGAGGCTTTCCACGAGCATTCCTATGAAGTGGCTAAACGGTATCTGACAGAGGAGGTGGAAAAGCGATGGGCAAAAATAGTGGATTAAATAACGTATTGTTACTGGATAATTACGGGGAAGACAGTCGAATGCTGCATCAGGCTTTCCGGGCCTCTGGCTTTAAAGGCAAGGTATTTGTTATCGAGGACAGCGGCTTTTTGCCGGATGACGTAACTTCTATCTATCGTTATTTCTGTGGCCCGTTCAGAAAGAAGAAAGGAATTCCGGGAAAGCCGAGATACTTTAATCAGATTGAGATTCCGGATTACTGGGAGATCGAGACCACCAATTCCAACGGAAAGATCATGAATCTCTATCAGCAGAGAGGAAGTATTTTCTATACAGAACCTGCACATAAGAGACTGGTTTCTTTTGTTGACTGGATGGATGAGCATGGTGTTGTCCGTTCGACAGACCATTATGACAGCAATGGCGCGCTTTATGCGAGAACAACCTTTTCAAAAAAGGGACAGAGATTCTGTAAAAGTTATTACGATGCTGATAAGAGAGAAGTGATCGTAGAGAATTTTGTTACAGGTGACATTATCCTGAACCGTGACAATAAGGTGAACCTGTTCAGAAATAAAGTTGATCTGATCAAATATCTCTTTCATTCAACAGGTGTCAGCTGCAACAGTATTTATTATAATTCACTGTCAACCCCGTTCTTTGTATCAGAATCACTGACATCAGACGAGAAAACCGACATCCTGTTCTGGCAGGAGGGAGTACGTAACGACATTCCGGGCAACATGCAGATTATCCTTCAGGGAAGAGCAACACGTACAGCACGGATCTTTGTCCAGAAAAAAGACAGTTATGAGAAACTGATCGAGCTTGGTGCTTCACCGGATATCGTGAAACCGCTTGGATTCGTATATAACTATGAGAGCGAGAACAACGGTGGAAAAGACGTACTGATCTGTACAAACTCTGATCAGATCGAGCAGCTGGAATATCTTGTACAGCACATGCCGGCACTGAATATCCACATTGCTGCGATTACAGAGATGTCTTCAAAGTTGATGGCCATGTCAAAATATGAGAATGTTTATCTTTATCCTGGCGTAAAGACAAAGATTCTGGAGGAGCTTTTCAGGAAATGTGATCTGTATCTTGATATTAACCATGCCAACGAGATTGTTTCTTCAGTGAAGACAGCGTTTCTGAATAACCAGCTGATCCTTGGATTCAGCAACACACTTCACAACAGAGACTATATAGCTAATGAACATATCTTTACCAGTGCGGATGCTATGCTGAAGGTTATCGATGAAGTTATGAGCGATAAGAAAGTCCTCAAAAACCATCTGGAACTTCAGAAGCAGCATGCAATGGCTGAGGATACTGTTGATTATAAAAAAATTTTTGAATAGGAGGAGATTGTATTATGTATTTAGGAACAACAAGTGGTCTTAGTCTGATATGGGTAATCGTTGTCCTGGAGGTCATTCTGATGGTGGACAGTATTGCCCTGACCGTACTCGGACAGAGAAAGGTAGTCAAGATTGTTAATGTGATTCTTGCAATATTCTGGATCATATGCGTGATCGCAAATATCGTTACATACGGTCTGTTATAGTCAGAAAAATCAGTAACTGAAGGCGGTACATAAAAAGTGCTGCCTTTCATTATATTGAAAATTTTCGGGAAGGATGGAAAAATGGGAGATACGTTACAGAAATCTTCTTTTGACAGAGTACCAGTATCGGCAGAAACTTTTTTTGTCAATGTAGTTATGAGTGAAGACGGACACTTTAGCGGTACAATATGTCAAAGCTTACAGGAATATGAAATAACTTTTTCCGGTATCGATGATGCTATATTTAAAATTGACAGGATTCTTGATAAATCGGGATATACACAGTCACCATCTGAACTCAGGAGTTTCAGTGAAAATAAAAAGGAAACAGATAAAAATATTGATATAGATTACAGAGACACAATTATATTAAAGAATGAAGAAAACCAGCAGATAAACTGTTTTATTATAGATATTAAATACAGACAGAACAGCAGCTGGCAGGGATGTCTTACATGGCGGAATCATTCGGAAGAACCGAAAAAACAGAACTTTCGCAGTGTTCTTGAGTTAATGAAACTTATTCACTCTTCATTTGAAGGGTGTAACTCTGCACAGTTGTAGTGTGAACGGGAGACAGATATGAAAAGAAATTTGATTTTATTTGATAACTTTGAAAACAGGGAATACTGGCTCTGGGAAAGCATCCGCTGTATAGGCAGTGAAGTTACCGGTGCGGGTGACAGGCAGAATGGTTTTGAGGCACTCGTGCTGGCAGACAGAGCATTTCTTCCGGAGCATGTTACGTCAATCTACGATGCGTATATCGGTGAATGGGAGCCAAACCGTAAGATGAAAGATCTCTATTATGCTTTTATCCCGGTACCGGAATTCTGGATGGTCATACCATATCTTGAAAGAGGTGCGGTCTTCGATATGGGAGTAAAGAAGGGCGAAATCTATGTGCGTAACCCCAAAGAAAAACGAATGGTTGAGTATGTGGAGTGGCTTGATCAGGGTAAGGCAGTCCGCAGGGATTATTACGACAGATATGGAGTAGTTTACAAGAGCGAGCATATCAGCAGCGAGGGAAATCTTCTTGAGACTTCATATTATACATCAGACCGCAGAGAGCTGCTTTGCCTGAATAACAGTAACAATATCTTTGGTGCACTGACGAAGAAGAAGCTTATGCGTTACTATCACACTGCAGAAGACTGGATCTGCGAATATCTGGATGAGATTTGTCTGACTGATACGCAGGTGATAATAACATCAGACAGACAAAAGGAAATGTTGGGGGATCTTCAGGCAAATATTATAGACTGGTCTTTCCTTGAGAATGTGAATGCAGCTTCCGGTACATTCTGTTTCGTCTCAGAGGAAACTGCCAGATATATTGAAAATAAGGAAGAAAGTAAAGATATCCTTATCCTTACAACTTCCGATCAGCTGGAGTCACTTGAGCAGATTGTCGATGCACTGCCACAGTGCAGGTTTCATATCGCTGCTACGACAGCATTTTCGCCACGCATATATGAATTAGAAAAAGAAAAAGATAATATATATCTTTATTCAACTATAGGATCTGACAAATTAGAAGAATTGCTTGAGATGTGTACGATTTATCTTGATATTAACCGTGCGTATGCGTATCCGGATTCCACAGAGAAGGCAGCTTTGCACGGGCTTGTGATGATGGGCTTCAGTGACAGCGTGCATAGTTCCCGGTATTTCCTTGAAGAAAATATATTTGCACCAGAAGAGACAGAGAGCCTGATTTACAGATTACAGGAGCTTACAGCCGATCTTAACAGGATTAAGACTCTGGCAGTGAGACAGAATGAAATGCAGAAGGAAACAGTGCGTCTGCTGATGAGAGGAAAGTAATTCTATGGTATATGATTTTAGCATTTTAAGCTGGTATGAGCTTTCAGGAGTAGATGTGGCTCAGGTCAGACGTGATTCGTTCTTTGTGAAGGCCGGGGAGGAAGTAAAATATATTTTTACAGATGTGCCACACCAGACATATATAGAACGATATGAGCAGCTTGGCATGAGAGATGATCAGATGCTTTCTGTACATGCTTTTCTGACAGGTAAATCGGATCTCTCCGGCAGACTTCTGGTAAGCGACTGGATCAGTGAATATACGAAACAAATGAAAGGTGTATCCGTGATACGCGATGAGAAGAGTATAGAGATCCGTGTGAATAACAGACATGAGTTGACGATTTTTCTGCGTGATGACGGGGAAACTTTCTATGCTGTCAATCGCTATGATTACGAAAGACTGATTGCACAGGAAATCTATACAGACCGTCTTCTTTGGACAAGTCATTATGTAACAGCTCATAATGCTGATGGAAGTGCTTATGCCAGAATCAGCCGGACTACGTTCTATGATCAGGAAGGACGTATCTGCTTTGAACTGCTCCCGGGCGAAGCGATAGATATTGATAAAAATATGCGTCTCGGTTTATCAGCAGACACAAGAGATTATGAAAAATATATTTTCCCGGATGGTAAGGTACTCAGCAAAACAGAATTTCTGAAACTTTTTCTTGAAAAACTGAATATCACAAAGGACGATATTATTTTTATCGACCGTCCGATGAGACTGGCATTTATACAGCCATTGTTTCAGATGAAACCGGAAGCACCGATTTATATTTTTCTGCACTCGGGACATTTCTATCTGCCGGGTGAGGATCCGGATGCAGTTTACTGGAACAAAGAATATTACTACTATTTTATGTTTGCAGACCATATCAGGGCATTTATCGTTTCCACGGAAGAGCAGAAGACTGACCTTCAGGAGCGAATGAGAGAGTATGAACTTCGCTGTCCGGATGTCTATGTGATTCCGGCTTCTGGTATTGACAGACTTGAACGACCGAAGAACTCACGTAAACCATACTCCATCATGACAGCATCACGTCTGATCAGCCGCAAAGGGATAGATATGATGGTACGGGCGGTGATAAGAGCACACGAGACAGTACCGGAAATCACCTTTGATATATACGGCAAGGGGATAGAGTCATATGTCGATTCACTGAAGAAAATCGTGTCAGAGGCGGATGCAGAGGATTATATCCACTTCATGGGACGTCAGCTCATGACGGGTGTCTATCCCAAATACGAAGCATATCTGACTGCGGCTCAGTGGGAGACGCTGGGACTTTCCCTCATGGAGGCAGTGGCAGCAGGACAGGCACTGATCGGATTTGATGTACGCTACGGCAATAAAGTTTTCATTAAAGACGGTGAAAACGGTGTACTCATACCAATGACGATAGAGCAGATCACATCCGTAAAATATTATGATACCTGTGTCGACAGGATGGCAGAAGCCATCTGCGAGATCTTCCGTGACCGGAAGAGAATAAAAAAATACGAAAAGAAATCCTACAAAATCGCAGAAGAATACCTGGACGAAAAGATTGAAGAGAAGTGGATGGAGATGCTAAAGGATGCGAAAAGAGAGAGGGAGAATGGACGATGAAAGAGATAACGGTAGATGATATGGATGATACCACGATAGAGAAACTGGATGAGTCAGCTATTGTAGAGGCACTGAAAAAAGATCCGATGGATTTTGAAATATATGTGAAATATGCAGGTCTTCTTGAGAAAACCAACCTCAGACAGGCATATCTCACTTATGAGAATGCGTTATATTACTGTAAGGATGGTGGCAGGAAGAAAGAAATCCAGAAGAAACTTAAGGAATTAGAAACAAAAGGCGGTAAGGTAGAACCGGTAAGTATGGTTATCTTAAGCTACAACCACCGCGACCTTACGCAGCAGTGCATCGAGAGTATACGTGAAACAACACCTGAATCTGCAAGAGAGATCGTGATTGTGGACAATAACAGCCAGGATGACAGCGTGGAATATCTGAAGCAGCAAAAAGATATTGTGCTGGTGGCAAATTACTACAATGCAGGTTTTCCGGGGGGATGCAATATCGGAATCAGAGCATCCCGACCTGAGAATGATATATTGCTTTTGAATAATGATACAATCTTGTGTGTTAATTCCCTGTATACACTGCGAATGGGCCTGTATGAAAAGGAAAATTATGGGGCAGCAGGATGCATGGCGACGGAGACGTGCAATGGTCAGTCTATCATAAGATCAGAAAATATCAGTGAATTAAAAGAGTTAGGCATAAAACATAATATATATGAGAGACAAATAGAACACAAAGTACTTTTGATGGGATTTGCAATACTGGTGAAGCGGCCTGTACTTGAAGAAGTGGGATATCTGGATGAACGTTTCTTCCCGGGGAATAAAGAGGAAGAGGATTTTTGCATCAGAGTTCTTAAGAAACATTACCAAAATGTTCTGGTGAGAAATTCGTTCCTCATACATCTGAGCAACAGATCTTTTGGCACTGGCCCCGACAGAGCTCGTCTGGTATATAAAAATCTTGTTAAGTTAAATAAGAAATATGGTTTTGAGCCAGACGTTGATACAGGCGTAAAATGTATTACAGATTTTGTAAATCACTGGTATGTATCTCAGATTGAGACTGGAATGAAGAGGATCCTTGAAATCAACTGTGAATTTGGTGTTCGTTTGTTAAAAATCAAATACGAACATCCTGAGATAGAATGTTATGGAATTGATAAGACAGAACTTTATGTGAACATTGTACGTAATCTGGAAACTGTTCATATAGAACATTACATAAACATAGAAATCAATCCGTTTTTCTTTACAAAATTTGATCTTATAGCTCTGGACTGTCGAAATATAAAACTGGAAGAGCTGGATTCTTACATAGATACGTGCTCACAGATGTTGTCTGAAGGAGGTAAGATGTTTGTTGTAACCAGAAATCATTCATATTATAAAAACTGGTATCCGATGCTTACAGGCGAGAAAAAAGGATACGAAACATATTCACCGGATGTTGTTTATAATACAGATCTGGATGCATCAATGAAGAAGTACGGCATGAGATATATTTCATGGATCTTTTATTATGGAAACACAAATGATATAGATTATAAAGATAAGCTGGAAGCACTTGTTCCGATTGTAGGTGAGGACAAGCGGATTATGTTTGAAAATATTGCTGCACTGATTACGAAGTAAACATGGGGGAAGCATGATCAAAATGTATTGTTACGGATACAGGAATGCAGAGGGGAGAGTACGATGTCAATTTACATATTCAGTATTTTAAGTGGTTACGAGATGGGAGGCGTTGATGCAGCACAGGCCAGGCGTGGCAGGATGCTTGAAAAAACCGGAGAAAAGGTGAACTATATCTTTACAGATGCGCCGGAAGAATACTACATTCAACGATACAGAAAACACGGAATTTCGGATGATAAGATGATTTCCGCCCATGCATTTCTGACCGGAAAGGCAGATCTTTCCGGAAGGTATCAGGCCAGTGACTATATTGCAGAATATCAAAAATCCTCACAGGATATGAAAGTGATCAGAGAGGAAAGAAAGATCCGGCTCTTTGATGGGGCAAAGCGTGTGGCAGTCCTTGAACTGAGAGATGATGAGGAGAGTGTTTATGCGGTCAACCGTTATGAGGCAGAGCGGCTTATCGCACAGGATATTTATACGGACCGTCTTATGTGGACACATCACTATATTACTGCCGATGATGGAAACGGAGCCTATGCGAAGCGGGACAGGACAACATTCTATGACGCAGATGGCAGAGTATGCTTTGACATGTTTAAGTATGAAGGTGTAGAACCTGATCCTTATGCGTATGTTCATGGATATCATTCGAAAACTGTAGAGCGGTATGTGTTCCCGGATGGAAAGATTCTTGATCAGTTTACTTTTCTGGAATGTTTTGTCAGTGAATTGAACATGACAGAACATGATGTAGTGATTTTAGACCGTCCTCTTGGTGAGAAGTGGATCGAGCCATTATTTCGTTTAAATACTCTACCACGAATTCTGGTATATCATCATTCAGACCACTATTTTCTTCCAGGAGAGGAAACGGGTGCACTTGGATGGAATAAAGAGTATCTCTACTATATACGTAACGTGGACAAAATTGCCGGATTTGTGGTGGCATCCGAAGAGCAGAAAGCTGATATGAAGAAGCGATTGAAAGAGTTTGGTCTGCAGGCACCACGGATTTATGTTGCACCCGCATGTGGACTGGAAAAACTGGAATATCCTGTGGGAGAAAGAAAACCGTATTCATTGATCAGTGCATCGAGATTACATCCCAGAAAAAGAGTTGATCTGCTGATTCGTGCGGTAATAAAAGCATATAATAAAATTTCAGAGCTCAATCTTGATATATATGGAACTGGTAGTATTGAATATGTAAATGAACTGAAGGCTATTGTTTCGGAAGAAAATGCTGATGAATATATAAGGTTTATGGGGCTGCAGTATATGAGTGGGAAATATCCTGAGTATGAGGGGTTTATAACAACATCTACATGGGAAACACTTGGTCTCTCTATGATGGAAGCTATAGCGGCTGGACTGACAATGATTGGATGGGATAGTCGCTATGGCAGTTCTATTTTTATTAAAAACAACAAAAACGGTATCCGCATCCCGGTAGATCTCGAGGAACTTGCCAGTCCTGAATACGAGGAAGTCTATGTTGATAAAATGGCAGATGCGATCGTAGAACTGTTTGGCAGCAGAGAAAAGATCAAAAGATATGAGACTGGTTCTTATAAAATTGCGGAACAGTTTCTGGATAAAAAACTTACAGACACATGGGTAAATATCATCCGGGAGATTGTTACTTGATGTTAAACTGCATTTTTGATAAAATAAAAAAATAAATTTATATCGAAAAGAGGCGTGAGATGACATCTGAAGTATTCCTGAGTAACAACTTTGCAGAAATTATCGGACTGATCTTTGTTTATATAATTATTAATATGGGAAGCGTACTGGATAAAAAAGACGTCCATAAATTTATGAATATTTTTTACTGCGAATGTGCGGAGTTAATTGCATTTAATCTGGAGTTGATTACACGTTACTGGAGTGAACCAACAGCTACAAGGATTATATTATCTGCGATTGCATATGTACTCAGGGCGGTACTGGTCTATCTGTTTATACGATTTATCTGGCCTCATGAAGAGAACAGAACAGCCAGAAGAATATTGAGAATTCCGATATATATCTGTGCTGTATGTGGTTTTTCACCGTTTTTTACAGATGTAGTTTATTCGTTTAATGCTTCAAATATTTTTATAAGAGGTCCGTTAGGCGGAATATTTATAGTGGCAGTGATAGGATATGTATTACTGTTTGTTTATTATGTTATCAAACAGCATAAAGAGAATGAAAAAATAAATACAATGATATTACTGTTGATAGCTTTTTTTATTGTTTCCTCCACAATCATGTCGACCCTCTATGATATTGAATGGCTGGGCAGAATCTCTATCGTATATGGAATGGTTTTCTGCCTTTTTGCATTGGAAAATAACAGATTAAAAAGCATGATTAATATTTTACAGGAAAATGATGAATTAAAGAAAGCCTTAGATGAATTACAAAGAGTAAGAGAAAAAGAAAAGATATATCAGAAAAAAATCCTGGCAGCGAAGCAGGATGCAGAGTGTGCCAACAGAGCAAAAACAGATTTTCTGCTTCGTATGAGTCATGATATCCGTACACCGCTGAATGGTATTCTTGGCATGCTGGATATCGCAGAACGATACAGGAATGATATCGAAAAACGTGATAACTGTCAGAAGAAGGTCAGAACTTCAGCGGAGGTGCTTCTTGAACTGATCAATGAAGTTCTGGACATGAGCAAGCTTGAATCCGGTAAAGTCGTTCTGGAACATGTTCCCTTTGATCTTAAAGATATTTCAAGAAGTGTTTTTACTATTATCAGCCGACAGGCAGAAGCACGGGGAATTGAGATTCTGGAAGAAGACTGCAGGGTTCCGCACTGCAGTCTGGTTGGAAGTCCGGTACATTACAAAAGAATCATGACGAATATTCTGAGTAATGCGATCAAATACAATAAAGAAAATGGGAAAATTTATATTATATGCAGAGAAGTTTCCTGCAATGATAATATGGTGAAGATTGAGTTCGGCTGCCGTGATACTGGAGTCGGCATGACACAGGAATTTCTGGGGCATATATTTGAAGTTTTTTCACAGGAAGGTGACCCTGTCCGTACAAACTATGGCGGAAGCGGACTCGGTATGTCGATCACAAAGAAGCTTACTGACGCACTGGGAGGAGAAATTACTGTAGAGAGTGAAAAGGGAGTTGGATCCTTTTTTGATGTCATTGTACCATTTGAAATTGACCGAAGTGCAGAGAGTGAAAAGACTGTTGAAACTGAAACAGAACCGATATCTGTCAGAGGATTAAAGGTTCTTCTGACAGAAGATAACGATCTGAACATGGAGATTGCCAGATTTCTGCTTAAGGAAGAAGGGGCACATGTGCTGGAGGCAAGGAACGGTAAGGAATGTGTCGATATGTTTGTACAGAGCAGACCGTTTGAAATCGATGTGATCCTGATGGATATCATGATGCCTGTTATGAATGGATATGAGGCTACACGAATGATACGTGAAATGGATCGTCCCGATGCAAAAAAGATTCCGATCATAGCAATGACGGCCAGTGCTTTTGCAGAAGACAGGATAGAAGCAATGAAAGTCGGTATGAATGAGCACATTGCAAAACCGCTGGATGCGAAGCAGGTAATAAAAGAAATAGCCAGAAATGTCAGCGAATACAGATCCACAGATATGGATGCTTCATAAATAACGGATCATGACGTTGTTCCGATTTTTACAATTTTTTATAATAAAAATGAATATAATAAAGCACATGAACATCAGAGAAGCAATTTAATTGTACTTTGGTCGACAAGGGTGTCTGACAGATGAAAATCTGGACAGGCACTTTTTTTTACAATTTTTGCACGAAAGGGAGCGTTGATTATGGCAGAAAGAATAAAAGAACATCCGATACTTGGCGTTCAGGAAAAAGGAGAACCGGTTCGATTTACCTTTGACGGAAAGGAACTGGAAGGACTTGAAGGAGAACCTATTGCTTCAGCATTAAAGGCAGCCGGAGTGATGGTTCACAGATATACAAAAAAAGAACATAAACCGCGCGGAATCTTCTGTGCGATCGGAAGATGTACCGACTGTGTTATGGTTGTGGACGGAGTACCGAATGTAAGAACCTGTATCACACCCCTGAAAGCAGGAATGGATGTCAGAACACAGTATGGTGTCTGCGATAAACCGTTTTCAGAGCAGTAAAGTTCATGGAGGACATAAGGATGAAAAGATATGATTTAATAATTGTCGGAGCTGGTCCTTCTGGTCTGTCAGCTGCGATAGAAGCAGCAAAAAGAGGACTGAAAGTAGTTGTATTTGATGAGAATGAAAAGCCGGGCGGACAGCTCTTTAAGCAGATCCATAAGTT
>CAVBPN010000197.1:19499-66025 GCA_963597235.1 bacterium | reverse complement strand
GATCGTGGTCATGTCCGCATCCACAGTCTTTATCATGGTCGTGATGATGATGTTCGTGCTCTTCGTGATCGTGGTCATGTCCGCATCCACAGTCTTTATCATGGTCGTGATGATGATGTTCATGCTCCTCGTGATCATGGTCATGATGATGCTCATGTTCGTCATGATCGTGATGGTGATGTTCCCCATGTTCATGCACATGTCCGCATTCCGGGCAGACTTCCTCTTCTTCCATCAGTTCATCTGCCAGAAATACCGGATGCTCCATAACCTCCAGAAGTTTTTTACCTTCGAGTTTTTCAATTGGTGTTGTGATGATCGCTGCTTTGGAGTTGATCTCACGAAGCAGCTCCAGAGATGCCTGCGCTTTTGCTTCATCAACGATATCTGTACGGCTCATGATGATCGCTCCGGCATATTCAACCTGGTTATTAAAGAACTCACCGAAGTTTCTCATATACATTTTGCATTTCTTTGCATCAACAACAGTTGTGTAGCTGTTCAGTACCAGGCCGGTTTCTTCCTCTACACCCTGTACTGCTTTGATGACATCTGATAATTTACCTACACCTGATGGCTCGATCAGAATTCTGTCCGGATGATATTTACTGATAACTTCTTTCAGAGATGCGCCAAAATCACCAACCAGTGAGCAGCAGATACATCCTGAATTCATTTCACGGATCTGGATGCCGGCTTCTTTCAGGAATCCGCCATCGATACCGATCTCACCGAATTCATTCTCGATCAGAACGACCTGCTCACCCTGAAAAGCATCTTTCAGAAGTTTTTTGATCAGTGTTGTTTTACCAGCTCCAAGGAAACCGGAGATAATGTCAATTTTAGTTTTTTCCATGATTACATTTCCTCTCTTTCTGCCCACAGGCAAAATGATTTCTAAAATCCTTTATATTATTTGTTTTATTACACTAACTTATAACGCAATTTGACCAGGAGGCATAAAATACCCCCTGGTTATTATCCCTTTATATAGGTAATGGGGACATGAACCAGTCACGCCCCCACCTTTATAATCTCTAAAATCAACCGTTGATCATGAAGCTGAGAAGTTTATCGATATCTTCTTTCTCATATGCTACGATCTCAAGTTCCGGGATTTCTCCGCCTGAGAAGATGTTTGCAAGAGATACATACTGGGACAGTTTAGATTTAAGGTTCAGTCTGTCTCCTTCGCCTGTTACCAGCTCAACTCTACCCTGGCAGCTGTCTACTACTTCAAAAAATTTCTCGATGTCTTTGATATTAGATACTTTCATTGTAATTCTCCTTTCGGAATCTTTATTGTTTTATGTTCAAATTACTGCATTTCATGTAAATACTGAGTATATTAAGCGATTTTCCTCAGTCGCGTTCAGTATAACCCATATTTTGTTAATTTGCAACGATTTTCTTTGTTAAACTTATACAATTTTTATCGTGTAAAATTAGTAGTTTTTCACAATAAAATTATCAATAAGTAAACACTGCAATACCATATCCCGGCAGTGAGTAACCAAATGAGAACTCTCTGTGATCACATTCCTGTGCCTCCGCTTTAAATACCTTTGGCTTCTCCAGAAGTCCATGCTCATCCATGATCAGTTTATACTGTTTCTTCTTCGGAACACCGACACGATAATCCGGACGGTCAACCGGTGTAAAGTTTACTACAAACAGAAGATTATTTCTCTTTGTCGGTGACTTTCTTACCAGACTGAAAATACTTCTGTAGGCATCGTCAGCATTGATCCACTCGAATCCATTCGGATCATTATCTCCCGCATACAATGCCGGATACTTTGTATACATATGTAAAAGTGTCTTTACAAATTCCTGCAGATCCTGGTGCGGTTCTTCATTCAAAAGATACCAGTCAAGTTCTCTTTCTTCACTCCACTCACGAAGCTGTCCGAATTCCTGTCCCATAAACAGAAGTTTCTTTCCCGGATGGAACAACATAAATGCATAAGCGGCTTTCAGATTACGGATCTTATCTTCCGGATAACCCGGCATCTTATTGACCATGGAGCATTTCAGATGTACAACTTCATCATGCGAAATAACAAGAACATACTTCTCACTGTATGCATAGGTCATGGAGAAAGTCATCTTATTATGATTATCTTTACGGAAATAAGGATCCAGTTTCATGTATTCCAGGAAGTCATTCATCCAGCCCATATTCCATTTCAGGGAAAATCCAAGTCCTCCATCCTCAGCCTTACCGGTAACCTGCGGCCATGCGGTGGACTCCTCGGCAATCATGACGGTTCCATGGTTTCTTCCAAGTACAACGGTATTCAGATGTTTAAAGAACTCGATTGCCTCCAGATTCTTATTATCCCCATATTTATTGGCAACCCATTCCCCATCTTTCTTTCCATAATCCAGATACAGCATTGAGGCAACCGCATCTACTCGAAGTCCGTCTACATGACATTCCTCCACCCAGTAAAGAGCGTTCGCAATCAGGAAATTCTTAACTTCCGGACGTCCGTAATTATAAATCTTTGTTCCCCAGTCCGGATGTTCGCCCTGTCTCGGGTCCTCATGTTCATATACCGCTGTACCGTCAAAATTAGCAAGTCCATGTGCATCTTTCGGGAAGTGTGCCGGTACCCAGTCCAGGATAACACCGATCTTATTGCGGTGCAGATAATCAACCATATACTTAAAGTCCTGTACAGATCCGTAACGGGAGGTCGGTGCATAATATCCGGTTACCTGATATCCCCAGGAGCCGTCAAACGGGTGCTCTGCGATTCCCATGAGTTCTACATGTGTATATCCCTGCTTCTTCACATAAGCAGCCAGTTCATGTGCAAATTCCCGATAATTATAAAAGCCCGGATCGTCTTCATTTTTTGCTTCATGTTTTTTCCAGGAACCCGGATGTACTTCATAAATTGCCATTGGATCTCTGTTTTCATCAAATTCCGGACGTTTTTTCATCCAGGTGGTATCTTTCCATTTATAATCTGTAACATCAGCGATCCTGGATGCCGTTCCCGGTCTCATTTCCGCTTCATTGCCATACGGGTCAGCCTTATATAATTCCTCACCATGGTAGCCGATGATATAAAATTTATAAAGCTCTCCAACCTTCACACCAGGTACGAATGTCTCATATACACCAATCGGTCCGACCTTCGTCATTGGGTTCGCCTGCGTATCCCAGTTATTAAAATCTCCAACAACGGATACTGCTCTGGCATTCGGTGCCCATACTGCGAAGTAAACCCCCTTCTTACGTCTCTGTATCGTTGGATGGGCTCCTAACTTCTTATAGATATCATAATGGGTTCCCTGTCCGAACAGATACTGATCCAGTTCTGTAAACTGCAACTTCTCTCCCATTTAAATGTACCTCCCTTAAAGTTATTTTATTCTGGCACTTCCAATTACTGTTCACAGCAGCCACTTTCGTTCATTATCGTGCCATACATCAGCATTATGCACATTTATCTTGCTGATATTTTGCGGTTTTATAGACATATTATACCAACCCGCAATGTCTCCGTCAATTAAAATAAACAGGAACAGATATACAAAAAAGAGGACCTGTCCGATCTTAAGATGATTCCTCACTTTCGAACTTATCCTCTTTTGTAAAATTCTGTATTATTCTGTATTCTATGTGATCTTACAGCACGTTATCCTGTTAATATCCGGTATCATAGCTTCCGTCTTCTCCGGAATCTTCATCTACATAATCTCCGCTGTCTCCGGAACTGTCGTCAGAATATCCGTCATCAGAACTGTCATCACTGTAGTCTCCGCTATCAGATGAACTGTCACTTCCGGAAGAGTCTCCATCTCCGGAACTTCCGTCACCGGAAGAACTGTCTGAACTGCTGTCGCTTCCGTCGCTGACATCACTGCTGTCTGAAGATCCTGTATCACTTACATCGAAACCATCATCAGAGTCATCACCAGAACTACTGTCTGAACTGTCTGATGTTGAAGAATCAGAAGTATCCGTGCTGTCGCTGCTTCCATCAGAAGAACTGCCATTATATCCGGCAACGAGTCCTTTCTGAAGTGAGCTGTCCCAGAAATCAGAATAGTTTGCATTCTGTAAAGTAACACCTTTTGCTGCTGCAAGTTCACTGACTGTCATCAGTTTATATCCCTTCTGCACAAGCTCAGGAATCATCTGGATCGCTGCCTGTACGGAAGGCTCATGAATATCATGCATCAGAATAATAGATCCATCTGTAAGATCTCCATTCATAACTGCGTCATAGTCTTTATTTACATCCAGATAACTCCAGTCCATGGAATCCAGTGACCATGTAAAGAACGGTTTATTAACTGTAGAAATGATATCATCACTCCAGTTTCCGTATGGTGCTCTGGCAACACTTGCTTTCTGTCCACATGCCGCTTCCAGTGCTGCATCCGTATCCGAAAACTGTTTCGCAACCGCATCCATATCAAGATTGTACAAATTCTGATGATCCCAGGAATGGCTTCCAATCTCACATCCAATGTTCAACATTCTCTGTACTTCCGACTGCCAGCTTTCTACATTCTGACCAAGCATAAAGAATGTCGCATGCGCATTATTCTGCTCCAGACAATCCAGAAGTTCATCTGTATATTCTCCAGGACCATCATCAAAAGTAAAGGCAATTCTGGTCTTATGCTGACTTGGATCGTAAGTACCGTCATCATTAAAGTAATAATCATCAAATCCAACACTTACCCATCCAGTCTGGGTATAACCTGTATCACTGAAATAATATGTAGAACCATCAATCTCCTGCAGACCACCTGCGTAATAGGTACCATCAGCATTCTGATACCATTTTCCATTCGCATCTTCATGCCAGCCTGCTGTCAGCTGTGATGCTTTCGTAAGATCACTCTTACCCTTCAGTGGCTTACGTATGGCGGCATTGGTATCTTTTTCTGTCTGTGTCTCAGTTCCGGAATCCCCGGTATCTGTACTGCCATCTGTGCCTGTATCGTTATCTGTTTCGGCCTGTACCTGTGCCGGTTTATCTGTGCTTTTTCCTCCAACCCGGTTGACGACCGGAAGAATGATCCCTCGTATCACAAAAACAAATACGAGAATTATCGCGACGACATACGCACCCTTTTTCATCATCTGGCGGCGTCTTATCTGCTGTTGCTTTTTGCGCATTCGTTCGCGCAACACCCTCTTATCCATTTACTCCACCTGCTGTATTTTCTATTACTTTTTTGTCTATTTATTATCATAACGCATTTAATTATGAAATACAATCACTATTCCCGAACTAAATCAAAATTAAGATATCCCCGTTACTGTGAACAGTAACGGGGACACAAATTTCAGCAAAATTTATCAGATAACTCTTTTTAATTCAAAGTTCTCTGCTACAACAAGCAGATCTGCTTCCTTTCCTGTGTGAACAGATCCCACTCTGTCATAAATTCCAATGCTTCTGGCCGGGTTTCTGGTCGCTGCAAAAATTGCCTGCTCCACAGGTACACCAAACTCTATTGCTTTACACATACAGCCAAACAGATTGGTTGCAGATCCTGCCAGCGTTCCATCTTTCAGAACTGCTTTACGGTCTTTGACTGTTACCTCCTGTCCGCCAAGTTCATATGTACCATTTTCCATACCGGTCGCACGCATGGAATCGCTGATCAGTATCACCCGCTCCGGTCCGAACATATTGAATGTTGTTCTGATCACAGATGGATGAATATGATATCCATCGCAGATAAGTTCGACCATGCATTTCGGATCATCCACCGCTGCACCGATCAGTCCCGGTTCCCTGTGTACCAGAGGCTGCATGGCATTATAAAGATGCGTCACATGATGTGCGCCCAGTTTCATTGCTTCTGCTGCACACGCATAATCTGCCGCTGTATGTCCCAGAGAAACCTGTACCTCACCCTGCATTTCGCTGATAAATTCCATTGCACCGCTGACATTCGGTGCCAGTGTTACCAGCTTTATCCTGCCTCCGGATTCCTGATTCAGTTCTCTTACAAACTCAGCATCCGGTTCTGCGATCCATGCTTCAACATGTGCACCCTTTTTAGCCGGATCCAGAAACGGGCCTTCCATATTGATACCGGCAACTGCTGCGCCGTCACCTGCTTTTTCTGCCTCTTCGATTCCTTTAAAAATCTTTTTCAGCTTTTCTTTTGGCAGTGTCATGGATGTCGGACAATACGAGGTAATTCCGTTTTGTTTTTCATATCGAAGAATCTTTTTCAGTCCCTCCGAATCACCATCTGAAAAATCTTCTCCATAAGCTCCATGGCTGTGAATATCAACCAGTCCCGGAATGATAAGCATTCCCTCAGCATCTATGATTTCTTCCTGATCAGACTCTTCAAATGCCTCTGTCAGTTTATGATTTCTGATATAAAGTGTTTCTTTACGGAAGCTTCCATCTTCCTGAAAAACATTCCCGCCTTTTATGATCATCCTTCATTTGCTACATCTTCCTCAGATGCAGTATCCTCGCTTTCTTCTGCTTCATCACTGTTATCTTCATCTGAATCAGCATCTTCTGTGGTGTCCTCTGCCGCATCAATTCCGGTATCTTCGCTTTCCGGATCAGCATCCTCATTTGCCACGTCACCGTCTGTCGCAGATGTTTCGTTTACCGATGCATTATCTACAATAAAGCGTTCCACTCTCAGAAGAGCCAGTGATTCGTTGACTTCCTGCTCACCGTAATCTGCGATCAGCTCATCAATGCTCTCATATCCATATTCTGCTGCCAGTTCATCCTTTAATTCCTGCATATCATCATCTTGAAGGCTGAGTCCCTCTGCATCCATGATTCCCTGAACGATCAGATTCTGTTCAACCTTGGATTCTGCATACTGCTGGCAGTCATCTTCATAGTCTTCTTCAGACATTCCCTGTGCCTCAAGGAAATCAGACATTTCCATTCCAGCCTCTTTCACATAGTTTTCATTAAGTTCTTTATATGCTTTGACTGCCTGATCTACATCTTCCTTCGGATATTCCTTTATTTCGCAATTTGCGAGTACTTCACTCCATGCATTTTCGTACAGATCATAATCAGCTGTATTCGCCTCATTATCTTCCAGCTCTTTCTTAACACCGGCGCAATATTCATCTACAGTCTTATAGTCTGTATTTGCAGCCACCCACTCATCGGTCAGTTCTGCCGGACGGGTAAATTTCTGAAGGGTCACCGTAAATACAACGTCCTTACCTGCAACAGATTCCTCATAGTAATCATCCGGGAAAGTAAGATTCAGCTCTTTTGTCTCGCCTTTCTTCATACCGATGATTCCATCTTCGAATCCATCGATCATACCGCCTTCGCCGATCACAACATCGTAATCTTCTGCGGAACCTCCGTCAAATTCTTTACCATCGATTGTTCCGGTAAAGTTGATCGTTACTGTATCGCCTTCCTCTACAGTTCCATCATTGACTTCTGTTCCGTTTTCCTGCAGATTATAATCGATCTCAGCCTGTACATCCTCATCTGTTATCGTGATTGAAGATCTGTCCAGCGTCAGCCCTTTATATTCTCCGATCGTAACATATTTTGAAACATCAGAAACCGATACCAGTCTTACAGCAGAAGATTTCTCAGTATCTGAACCGCTGTCTTTTTTATCTCCAGAGTCCTTCGTAGTCTCTGTCTGGGTATCTTCTGTTTTCGTATCTTTTGTATCGGTTCCGCCACATGCTGTAGCAGATAAAGCCATGCACATTACCAACATTGCCGCAACTAGTTTTTTCTTCATAATAAAACTCCTTTCAAAACTGCTTATCACATTTCAGGTACCGGGGTCGGTCTGGAAGAGTCCCACACCTCAGATACATCAAAAAGATCGCTCAGCATCTCCGGGTTATAGTACATTCTGTAACCATCCAGATTTCTTCTTCCCTGACGGAAATACTGGTCTGTGATCTGTACAAAGTACTGACTGGAATCTACATTGCAGAAATAATCATAGCCTGCACTCTTATAATACTGGAACTTCGGATTATCAGAAGAATAACCTTCCCAGTCACCAATATCTGCACCAAACGCAAAAATGATCATATCCGTATCCCCAAGGATCGGTGCCACATTCGCCTTCCACTTCTGATCATCCGTCTGAAGATCCTCTGCGGAACGCTCCGTTGCATTCATATGCCCCCATGTGTGGCTCGCAAATTCCCATCCGTCTGCCTTCATGACATCGGCAACTTTTGTCGCATCTTTTACATCCTGGTCATAATCAAAATCCGGATTATCCTCGAGAAACTTCTTCTGATCATCCTGAAGGTTTTCGCCGGTCTTATATGCACTGTCTGTCCGGTATCCCAGCACCCCGTTATAACCGGTCATCGCAAGAATTCCTTTTCGTCCGTGGTAGGAAAAGTCCGGATGCTCTTTAATAAAAGAATCCAGTAGTGGAACAAGATCATAATCTCCTGTTAAAACATTTCCGTCAGCATCAACATATTCAGTCTTTACATCACCATTTTCATCAAGAACAAGTTTCGATGCACATCCGTCACCATCCATGTAATGATAATAGCTGACATCATCCTGTGAAAGCACAAACGGAATCTTGCCCTCCGGAACCATGATCTTTCCTCTGCTCATTGTTCCGTCTTTATTCACAGTTGCCATATCATGCGGACTTACCAGTACATACCCCTTATCATACATGATCTGGATGATCTTATTGAATTCACTGACGGTTGTCATGACCTGATTATAGTTTCCGGATTTTGAATCCCCGTCAAATGCTCTGGATGTATCTTCGATCAGTGTATGAAAGAATACATGTGTAATCTTTTCAAGCGGATATTCAACCAGAGATTTTTTCGCAATCTGACATTTCGCCGCAAGATCCATATAGTCTTTATTCTTTGTAAAATCATCCTGATTTTTCAGTAACTTGATTGCTTCATCATAATTGTACTGCTGATACATGATCGTCGCCTGACTCAGCACGGAATCATCCTCATCATTACTTGAGTCAGGCGTATCTGAAGTTTCTTCTGTATCCTCTGAATCTGCATAAACAGTCTGTGTTATATTTTCTTTTATGCTGTCCATAACCGGCAGATAACTGCTTCCCCCTGTGAGTGCTGCTGCCGTAAGAACTGCTGTAAGTATCAATGCTCTTCTTTTCATTCTTTTTCCCCTTTTATCAGTTATGCCATTGGTGGCACCGGTGTCGGTCTGACCGGATCAAAAACGCTCTTTGCGTCAAAAAGATCTTCCAGAAGTTCCGGATTGTAATACATACGGTATCCGTCCAAATTTCTTCTCCCCTGGCGGAAATACCGGTCTCTTATCTGTACATAATATTTACCTGAATCTACATTACAAAAATAATTGTACCCTGTACCTTTTAAGTATTCAAATTTATCACCATGATAGTCCTCCGGTCCACAGAGATCTGTCCCAAATGCAAATATGATGATATCTGTACCACCGATCAGTGGATCTACATTGTCTTTAAATTTCTGTGTATCAGCCTGGAGTGTCTCCAGTCCTATCTGTCCAACATTCTGATGCCCCCAGGTATGACTCGCAAAAAGCCAGCCTTCTGCCTTCATGGCATCTGCAACCTTCTTCGCGCCTTCTCTCTCTTTTTCAAGGCTGAAATCAGGATGTGCATCCAGCCATTCTACTTTATTCGCGTCCAGATCATCCGGCCGGGTCTCATAACTCTGGTCTGTTCGATATCCTAAAATACCATTATAACCGGTAAGAGCCACAAGTCCTTTAGCTCCTCTGTATGAAAAATCAGGGTGTTCTTCGACAAAACGGTCAATGAGCGGAATCATGTCATAATCTCCAACCGAAACGCTTCCATCATCCTCGATATATTCGTTTCGGACTTTTCCCTCCTCATCAACAACGAGCTTCGATGCATATCCGTCACCGTCCATGTAATGATAATAGCTGACATCATCCTGCGAAAGTACAAACGGAATCTTACCCTCCGGAAGAATAATCTCTCCTTCGGTCATATTCCCATCTGCATCAGCCTTCGCCATATCGTAGATGCTGACCATGACATAGCCCTTTTCATACATACTCTCTGTGATCTTATTAAATTCATCGATTGTTGTCATTACCTGATTATAATCGGCTTCTTTATAATCTCCGTCAAATGCCTTTGACGTATCTCTGATCAATGTATGATAAAAAACGTGTGTCACTTCTTCCATCGGCCATGATTTACAGGAAGCCTTCGTTTCTTCATACTGCTTTGCCATATCCTGCATTTCTGTATTTTCTTCATAGCCACTGTATTTCTGAAGCAGACTGATTGCTCCGTCATAGTCATACTGTGTCGCCAGAAGATTTGCATCCGCCAGAATCTCATCCTGAGATTCCTTACTCACTTCCGCCTGTAAATCCGACTGTTCCGTAGTATCCGATGAAGCGTTCTGTTCTTTTTTCAAAGATTCTTCTGACGAAATCTGATTCTGTTTATTGCTTTTTATAACAAATCTGACAAGGCCATCAACCGCACTCACTGCAACTACAACGGTGATCACTGCTGTACTCCCCAATACAATCAGCTTCTTCCGTCTTTCCTGCTTCTTTCTGCGTATCATTCTTGCACGCCGTCTTTCCTGCAACGCACGTTCCTGCTCCCTTGTCAGATCATTCATTTCCTGTATATCATCTGAATATAATTTTTTCTGACTGCCACTTTTTTTTGTGCCGGTTTTCTTCTCCATACTAACTCCCCATGTACTTTATTCTGTAATTCTTAGTGTACCCATAAACGCCTTTGTCTTATCAAAAAATTTTTCAGCTATAAAATTATTATACCTGTTTTCCACATGCTTTGCTACCGCTTTTCCTGTTCTTCACGGAAATTTACTGAATTTGTTTGCCTTTTGTAATAAATGATGTTAGAATATATTTCGCATGACATAAGTTTGTAAATTACATATTGAGGAGGGTATCTATGAGTACACTTACCATCGTCCTTCTTGTAATTCTGGTCGTTCTGATCGGTGCTCTGATCGCTCTTTATTTCTTTGGAAAAAAGGCTCAGAAGAAGCAAGAAGAACAGCAGGCCCAGATTGAAGCTGCTAAACAAACCGTTTCTATGCTGATCATCGATAAGAAACGACTTCCGTTAAAAGAATCCGGTCTTCCTCAGATGGTGATCGATCAGGCACCGAAGCTGATGCGCCGTTCTAAACTGCCAATCGTTAAAGCAAAAGTCGGACCGAAGATCTCCGTTCTGATCGCAGACGAAAAAGTTTTTGATCTGATCCCGGTTAAAAAAGAAGTCAAAGCAGAAGTCAGCGGTTTATATATCGTTGGCGTTAAAGGAATCCGTGGTTCCCTTGAAACACCGGCTCCTAAGAAAAAAGGCTTCTTCAAAAGATTACGCAGTAAATAAGAAGACATGCAAAATGCCCGGAGGGTTGATATGATTCATCCTTCCAGGCATTTTTTATTTGTTATATCATTTATAATGTAAAATTCTCAGAATCTCTGGACTGAGCCTGCACTGTCAGATAACAGTCAGCCACATGCTCCTCATTCATATCCAGCGCATAATCCACTTTCAGATGGATATTATCTTCTTCCTCCTGCAATTCCAGTCCGGTCGCTGCAATTCCCATCTGAAGCGTCCCAAATGGTGTAGAATAAAAAGTCATATTTTTCTTTCCCTGTTCAAAGACCATATGTACATTCACCTGGCCCTGCTTACGGACCTCCACACCTTCTGCTGACATTTTGATATAATTCACTGTCGTTTCAGCCGTGTCATCCATCATTTCTTCATAGCGAAGATAATGACTTCCATTTCGAAAATAATACTGTCCCGGGACAACGATCTCGATCGGTTCCTGCTCATCCCCGGGATCCATCATCTGCAGCCCGCGTACATGTATGAGTACATCTTTTTTCATTTGTTTCTCCTGTTGTTTATTAACAATTTCTGTTTCTTTATGCTACTTTTGATATTATTTTTAATATTTTTCAATATCAATTTTCTTTGTCATCTCCACGTCATATGGAAGAATCGAATTCGCAAATTCCTTAAATTCATCTGCCAGGTCACTGACATAGAAACGATAAGGAAATTCTTCTTCCTGCTGTCCGGTACTCAACATATCTGTCTGCTCAAGAAGTCCTTTCAGTTCCAGTGCCGTCTCATATGCCGGATTCACCAGTCTCACTTTATCTCCCATGACCTCGCGGATAGTCGAACGGATCAGCGGATAATGCGTACATCCGAGAATCAGTGTATCGACCTCTTCGTCTTTCATTTCCTGCAGATATCTGGATGCTACTTCTACTGTTACCGGATCATGCAGCCACCCTTCTTCTACCAACGGTACAAACAGCGGACATGCTTTTCCGATCACCGTGATCTCCGGATCCAGTTTTTTAAGGTAAGTCTCGTGGATACCACTTCCTACCGTACCTACTGTACCGATCACACCGACCCTTTTATTTACCGTCTCGGCTGCTGCAACCTTTGCTCCTGCCCCGATCACGCCCAGAACAGGTATATCCAGCTCGTCTTTTACTGCATCCAGTGCAAACGCACTCGCTGTATTACAGGCAATCACGATTGCCTTAACCTGCTGGTCTTTCAGAAAATGAACGATCTGTCTGGAATAACGAATAACCGTCTCTTTGGATTTACTTCCATATGGAACCCTGGCTGTATCACCAAAATAAACAATCTTTTCCGAAGGAAGATTACGCATGATCTCACGTGCTACCGTCAGTCCGCCAACTCCGGAATCAAATACACCGATCGGTGCATCTCTATCTATCTTCATATATAATTCTCCAGTTCTGTGTTATGTATCCGGAAAAGGAATTTAAACTTTTCCAGACTTATCGATATCTTACCACCTCTCAAAAGCTTTCGCAAGCCAGAAGGATATCTTTGGCGGCTGTTCTGACGGATTTTTTTCGATATTCTCCTCATCATAATTTAACTCCGAAAAACAGAATTCCGGGTAAATACTTCCCCACCATGCCACAACATTTTTCTGCGTACTGTTCCACTGCATTCCACATAACAGACTGACAACTGTCAGCCCCGTCAACAGCGAGATCAGCAGCCTGTTTTCTGCTCTGTATATCTGTTTCATTCTGGAAACCTCCTGAAGATTTTATTCTTTTCATAACACCTGAATCATTTTCTTTCAGAAGTATTCCCACAAATTTCCATATTATTCCAGCCAGACCTGTACTGTCCCCTCGCGGTTCTCTTCCGTTCTCTCAAGAGTGATCTTCGGAAGCATTTTCAGTGTGCCATTCTGATACCATTGCTGGTACACCTGGCGCAGAGTTACCCCTCTTTTCTTCTTTGCATCTGTCCTGTTTTCCATAAGCCCCGTAATATACTCTCCAAATGATGTTCCGCCCTTCTTCCAGTTCAGCAGCTCACCCGGATCTTCTGACTGAAACACATATATATTTTCCCCTGCCAGAGGCTCATATTTCAGATATTTCAAAAAACTGCTCCACATATCCGATTCTGTCAGTGCCCTGCTCAGTACCAGAATCTGCAGATGGCCAATATCCAGATATTTTTCCTGCGATCTTTCGTACTGTTTTTCTATTTCCATAAAACTGCTGCCACGAATCGTCAGTGCCAGATTTCCCTCTTCTTCCTCTTTCCCCTGTCCGGTCGCCTTTGGCAGATCCGGCATTCCATACGTGATAATATATTCGCCATCTGCCACATCAATTCCCATAGCCAGTGGATACATTCTTTTCTCCGGTTCCATTCCGGCACAGCCTGTACAGCCAAGTATCAGTACCAGTAAAATATTTACAATTGATGCAGCTTTTTTTCTCCTTTTCTGCTGTCCCCGGAAGAACAGGCAGATCTGGATCAATATCAGGCCCGGAACAAAGATTGTTCCAAGATATGTTTTATATAAATACGTCACTTCATTTGCATTCATCTGAATAAAAAAAACCACATATACAATGATCGGAAGCCAGTATTTTCCACTGCCGAAGTGCACTGTCTCAAGGATTCTGTTCCCATAATGAAAACAGCTTCCCAGTGAGAAAAAGAGTCCGTACAAAAGAAATCCCAGCCAGAGCACATCAAATCTTGCCAGTACATTTCCCGGCAGGTCAGCCCCCGCCATAAGCGGAAGGATTGGATACAATTCATTCTGCATTCGTTTCCACCCAAGAACAGAAGGCAAAAGAAACAACACATCCAGGAGGATTCCTCCTATCGTCAGAACTGCTACTGTCACCGTCTTACCGGCACTTCCTCTTTTTTCCACATCATGAAGCACAAACGGCAGAAGACTGATCCCCGAAAAGGCACACAGAAATCCATAATTTCCATTCCACACTGCACTGCCCTGCACCTTACTGTCATTCAGCATATCTTTCAAATATGAGACATTCCCCTGTCCAATGCAGAGAACCAGCATAACAATAATAACAAACAGAAAAAGGCCACCTGCGACATCTGCCATTCTTCCCCTTCGCTGCATTCCCCGGTCCACACCATATGCACAGACTACGACTGCCCAGAAAGTCAGCCATCGGACAGAAATCCCGGAAACCGCCCACACCGGAACGATCTGTCCGATAATTGTAAGAATATATATCGCTGTCGCGATCAGGTACAATAAAAAGAAACCGCCAAGCAATCCACCCTTCAGTTTTCCCAGCATCTTTATCGGATCTGTATAACAGTAGGATGTGCGCATCATAAAAAATACGTAGAGCAGAAGAAACAGCAGCGCAATTATTACCCCAACAATGCCAGACAGCCCTGTAAGACTGTTCATTCCCGGAATACACACCAGAAACGGGGCAAGAAAAGCAAGAATGATCTGACGGTACAGCTGTCTTTGTGAAATGCGGTTATTTTCTGCGTACTTCATGATTCATTCTCCTCTCTGTCTGTGCTCGAAGAACTGTCTGTATTTTCTGTATTATTATTCGTATTTCTTCTCAATCGTACACTCTGTTCCCGCTTTGCATAAAGCGGACGATATCTTCTTGTTTTAAAAGGAATCCGTAAGATACCATTACCAACCTGTCCCACCGGCTGTTGTTTTCCCGCAAACGGAACCAGATACGGAACCCCAAAGCTCAGCAGCCCGGACAGATGTGCAACTGTGAGATAAATACCAAGCACGATTCCGTAAATTCCAAGATATCCACCCAGAATCAGAAAGCCATATTTCAGCAATCGAAAAGCAGCCGCAAATTCTTCATCCGGAATGACCATCGAGCCAAGCGCTGTCAGTGCTACGATCATAACTACAATCGGACTTACCAGATTTGCGCTGACTGCTGCATCTCCAATGATCAGACCTCCGACTATCCCAATCGCATTTCCAAGAGCACCCGGTACCCGGACACCGGCTTCCCGTATCAGTTCAAAAGCCAGTTCAAGCAGGATCAACTCTGCCACACTCGAAAAAGGTACCCCTTCTCTCGCATCCGCAAAAGACAACAGAAGATTTGTCGGCAAAATCTGTGTATGAAACCGGATCACCGCAAGATACAGTCCCGGAAGAAGCGTTGCCGTCAGAAGGGCCAGATAACGCAGTATCCGAAGAAATGTTGCCATCTCAAAATGGTGATACCAGTCTTCACTGCTCTCCATAAACCCACTGAACGCACCTGGCAGGATCAGGGCAGACGGTGAATTATCACAAAGCAAAACGATTTTTCCATTGAGTAATTCCAGTGCAGCACGATCCGGTCTCTCCGTCACCTGATACTGTGGAAAAGGCGAATACCATGGTTCCTCCGTCAGCTGTTCCAGCATTCCACTGTCCAGGATCCCGTCTATTTTATACTCTTCCAGCCTGCCTTTTATCTGCTCCAGAAGTTCCTCATGTACCAGGTCTTCGATATAAAGTATTTGAATCACCGTATTGGACCGCACACCGCTCTGATATTCTTCTACCTTCATTCTGGTATCACGAATCCTCTTACGCACCAGGGCAGAATTCGTTTTTACTGAATCTGAGAAACCTTCTCTGGAACCGCGAAGTACTTTTTCTGACTCAGCTTCTGAAACTCCCATATCCGGGTAGCCCTTACTGGAAATCTTCATGGCTTTATCATAGCCATCTATAAAAAATACCGCATTTCCGGAAAGTATCGCGCCAAACACTTCTTCCATCGACTCCAGTTTCTGGACATCCGCAATGCCAAGACTGTTGTTTCTTAAAAATTCCTGTATTTTCTCCGGCGGCACTTCCCAGAAATGATTGATCATCTTACCAATTGCAGAATCATCCAGCATCATGTTTGACACTGCAACTTCAATATAGACTATCAGACAGTCCACTTTACTTTCATCACCCAGACGCATCGGGCGAATCAGAATATCCGCACAGTTTTCACAGCACTTTCGTATATACTTTTCATTGTCGCGCAGCTTCGACGATATCTTCACCTGCTCCGCTTCTCTTTCCGGTTCTTCTATTGCTTCTCTCATTGCTTCCTCCTGAAATCTGTCCGCAGACAGATACCTGCTTTGATCAAATATAACGTAAAAAAGAGATGCCCTACTTTATGCATCTCTTTTAGAATAACCATATTATAGAATTTTATGTGACTGGTAAATCTGTTTTATTTATGAAGCTGACAATTCTTATTTTCTTCACGGATAGAACGAATGATTGCTTCACGCTGATTCTCAATATGCTGATAGGAAATCTCCTGTGCCCGTTTTACATCGCGGTTACGGATTGCCTCGTAGATCTCCTCATGCTCTTTGACCAGAAGATTTCTGGTCTCCTCGTCTTTCAGATATTCTACACGATAACGATAGATCTGCTCACGAAGGTTATTTAAAACCTGATTCAGACGTCTGTTATCAGAAGACTTATAGATCACTTCATGAAATGCCACATCGGCTTCTGCAAGTTTGACCAGATTCCCCTCTGCCATAGTTTCCTCAAAGTTCTTCGCAGCTTTCCAGAGTTCGTCCAGCTGTTCATCTGTCATACGTGCACATGCATTCTCAATAGAAAGATTCTCCAGTGCCATACGAACTTCCAGAACATCATTCAGATCCTTCTCTGTGATATTCGCAACCTGCGCACCTCTTCGGGGAATCATCACGACCAGACCTTCCAGTTCCAGTTTACGCATAGCTTCTCTTACCGGAGTCCTGCTGACACCAAGACGCTCTGCAAGTGCAATTTCCATAAGTCGTTCTCCGGGTTTCAGTTCACCCTTTAAAATCGCCTTACGAAGTGTATTAAATACAACGTCACGTAATGGCAGATACTCATTCATATCTACAGAAAAATCATTTATCATAAGTACTTCCCCCTTCTGTTATTTTTTATCGTATATCTGTGTGGCAAATACAGTTTTTGCCAGATGGCTGTCACGAAGTGCTTCGGTAGCTTTTCGAAGTTTACTTCTGTCATCAAAAATTCCAAAGACTGTCGGACCGCTTCCGCTCATCATGGCTTTAAGTGCACCGTTTGCCTCCATAAGGTCCTTAATTTCCTGAATCACCGGATACTGACCGATGATTCCCGGCTCAAAAACATTTTCCATCTTTGAAGTCAGACTGAGAAGATCCTGATTCTCAATATCCAAAAGCATTCCGTCAATATCCGGATGTGACTGGATCTGATCCAGATGCAGATTCTCATAAGCCAGTTTTGTGGATACGTTGATTCCCGGCTTACCTACCAGCACATAGCATTTCGGCAGTCCAGGAAGTCTCGTCAGTTTTTCACCGATTCCTTCTGCAAGCGCGGTTCCCCGCATCACACAATATGGAACATCTGCTCCAACCTGTACCGCACGCTTCATCAGCTCCTCTTCACTGAGTCCCAGACGAAACAGACGGTTTACACCGACAAATGCCGCAGCCGCATCAGAACTTCCGCCCGCCATACCGGCAGCTACCGGAATAAATTTCGTCAGCTTCATAGACAGACCTTCTTTAATTTCAAACTCATCCATGAGAAGCTTCGCTGCTTTATATACCAGATTTCTTTCATCTGATGGAACATATGGAAGATTGGTAGATAAAGAGATTCCAGGTTCCGTCTTCTTACGGATATCCAGAAGATCATACATCTGAATCGTCTGCATGATCATCCGGACTTCATGATATCCATCTTCTCTTTTGCGAAGGACATCCAGTCCCAGATTAATCTTGGCCATTGCCCGTAAACGCATATATTCACCTTCCATCCTTTGTATTTTTATTTTCTTATACTGTAACTGTTCAGTACCCTCACAGTTACGAGTCAAAATGCATTCCAAATCACCTTCGGTGATGGCATTTTGCCTTGTATATCTCGGAATTTTGGCAAAAACATGCCAAAACACCTCGCGGAATACTACCTACTGAATAGTTTCCTTATACTCATAATTGTACGTACTTTTCGTTTCTTTGTACTTTGTATACAACATGACCTGGATATATTGTAGCTGATTTCCAGGCGAAATTCAATATCATTCTTCGACTTTTTTCACCAGAATAAGTGGAGTTCCGGCAGTTACAGACTCTTCTTCAAGCTGATTCATCTGCCTGATCTCATCCACCGTTGTATAGAATTTTTTTGCAATATCCCACAAAGTATCTCCCGGCTTTATAATATAGACGGTAATACCCGGCATATTTCGGATCTTTTCCTGGTCAAGAGAAAGTTCCTCAACTTTATCCAGAATCATTTCTTCGCCACATTGAATCACAAGAACATTTAAACCTATCGTTGCCCGGTTCTCAATCTCATTGCTGTCCACCATCGTCGTTGACAGCTGCTCAAGATCTGTATGCAGATAGTATACACTGCTTTCTGTAATGCCTCTGGCTTCCACAATATGGCTGAACGGCAGCATCGCCTCCATGGAATAAAAAGGCATTTCATCATTTCCAACAATATACAGAACTTTTAACCGTACGATTCCGTCTACCTGAATTCCATCTTTAACGATCTTTGTTTTATCCACTTTCACCCTGCCCTGACTGTGGCAGATCTGAAGAATCTTGCCCTGTGTTTCCTTGACTTCTATTCTGTCAGAAAGTCTGCATCGGGAAAAATTACGAACAAGAAGACTTTCCATCGTCTCTTTTCGTCCCTTCGGTATGCACTGACGAAACGGTGTATATACATCCATGATCACCTCATGGTCTTCTTCACGATAGAGCTTCATATCCAGTTCCAGAACAACATCCGCCTGCAGCTGACGTTCTTCCCCATCTGCATCCGGTTTTACTTCCAACGTCTGATTGATCACGGATGTTTCCAGATTCGGAATCATTTCCGGGGTACAGCTGCTGCATTCTACTTCCCCGTTAAATGGTATAGAGTGTTCCACCCATTGAAGTGTTCCGCTCTCATCATCCCCGGTGTAAAGTGCAAATACAAAAAGTTCACCCTTCGCCTTTACCACATTTTCCTCAGGACGCAGATCCAGCCCACGAACCTCGATCGTATACCAGAGAAGTTCTGCTATATTCGGCTTATTGGAAACAAGGGTAATTTCTTCTTTCAGACGCAGGGTATCCTTTTTATGTATGGCCAGACTCAGCACACGCATTGGCTTTTTCTGTACGGATACGGTCTCATCATCCAGAGATACCGGAAGGCGTATTCCCGCCAGCTCATCCACCGATGCAAGAAACGTGACCACTGCTTTGATGTTCATTTTTCTGGAATGGATGATATGGATACTCAGATCTTCAATCTCCCATTTCAGGCACATTTTATCCCCGTTTACGATTCCGTCCAGATTCAGCGTTTCTTCCATTGGCAGGTTTGCAGAAAGGCTGTATATTCTTCCCTCCTCCTCGCCAACATAAAGAAGGTCTGCCTGCAGTTTCCCCTTCAGAAATGCATGGCCGTCATTCAGTCTGACCTCTTCTATCGTCATATTGCCCTTATTCTGGATCATACGCCCAATATCCGGTTTCACATCCGGCACATTATAATCCACATCAAACGTCACCTGACTGGCCGCTTTACTTTTTGTCCGCAGTATCTGAATATCTTCTTTCTTTAATTCCACGATTCCATCCTCCCGTCTCACTGAAACTGCACCGGACCATCCCGGTATTCTGTTTTTATTACAATATACGGATATGAAGGTTCTCCACCCTGAGCCTTCTCCGTCGGGCCGATCAGCTTTGTTTCAAAAAAAATGGCATTCGAAGATGTGGAAAGTCCTTCCACCTGAATGCTGTATCCACTGCTCATCTGTCTTCCGTAACCTTTAACAAGAAACAGATCAGTCCCTTTTTGATAGGCAATCTGAAATTCTGATTCTTTCTTTTCTTCTATCAGCTCTTTCAGTTCCTCCGGAATCTGTGAATTCTCCACCACCGTGTACGTAAGCGGTGTTTTGTTTCCTTCTTCGATCCGTATCATCCGGCATCCGCCAAGCATAAGAAAAAGCACTGCCAGACACAGCAGAGAAAACATCTTTTTCATAAATTTCTTCTCATTTCCCGGCATCACATTTCTTTAGTATGTATTCTATGCAGACTGTAAAAGATTTATTGCATGTATTTCAAAAATCACTTATACTTGTACCAGAGTCTCGCTTCGCGGGGCATCTTTTTAAAACAGAAAGAGGAATTCATTATGATTCGTTTAATCATCGTTGCCATTACGGTCATTGGATTTCTGATCTTATCCATTCCGATTCTTCTGATAGAATGGGTCATCGGAAAATTTGCTCCGAGAGCTAAAGAAATCAGTTCTCTTCGTATCATTCAGGCCGTATTCAAACTCATTTTATGGGAAGCAGGAACTAAAGTTACGATAATCGGTGAAGAAAACGTCCCGAAAGATACCCCGGTCCTTTATATCGGAAACCACAGAAGCTATTTTGACATCGTACTTTCCTACAGCCGCTGTCCGATCCGCACCGGTTATATCGCAAAAAAAGAAATGGAACGTTATCCGCTCCTTTCAAACTGGATGCGCTATCTGCACTGCCTGTTTCTTGATCGTAAGGATATCAAGCAGGGCCTTAAGACCATCCTGACTGCGATTGAAAAAGTAAAATCCGGCATCTCTATCTGTATCTTCCCGGAAGGTACACGAAACAAAAATAAAGATGAACTGGAACTTCTTCCATTCCACGAAGGAAGTTTTAAGATCGCCAGTAAATCCGGATGTGCGATCATCCCGATGGCTATGAACAATACACAGGAAATCTTTGAAGCCCATATGCCAAAGATCAAATCCACACATGTTGTTCTGGAATATGGAAAGCCTGTCTATGTAAAAGAACTTTCCAAAGAAGATCAGAAACATCCTGGTGCTTATACACAGAATATCATTCACGAAATGCTCGAAAAGAATAGATCACTGGTATAAACATTTTACGATCAGAACTGACGCTGCCATTCCGGCAAATGATGCGAGCAAAGCCCCCGCTAATGCATAGCGGGGCTTTTTTATGCCCATTCCTCCAAAGTACACACTCATACAGTAGAATATGCTCTCCGTCGCACTGAGCATCAATGCCGCCATAAGTCCTGTCGGCGAATCGGTTCCAAACTGTTTAAAGATATCCAACAACAGTCCATTTGCGGCACTGGAAGAAAACAGTCGAACCAGTCCAAGCGGAAACAGTTCAGGTGCGATTTCCAGAATACCGGATGCCTTTCCAAGAAGATTCCCCAGAAAATCCAGGAACCCTGATGCACGCAAGACTCCTACCGCCGTCATAAGCCCGATCAGAGTCGGCACCAGTTTCCAGACGATCTTCAGTCCTTCTCCCGCTCCCTCCAGAAAGTCACTGTAAACATCTCTTCTTTTCAGAAGCCCGTACCCAACCACATAAAGAATCAAAAAAGGTATCATAAACACAGAAATATAGGAAACGATCTTCAAATGATTCTCCAAAACTCTGTATTTATGATACCTTATGTTTTAATATGCTCTCTTTATGTGTATTTTTTATCCGATATGGACTGCTCCGACTGCACGGATATCCATCGGGTATACATTTTCTTTTCCAACAAATCTGGAAATATACTCTACATAATTATCCTGCTCTTTTTCCGGGATGATTGCTGCGATAACACCTGCAAAACCGCCTCCGTGAACACGGCATACACCTGCACCGATCTTCTTGAGGAAGAGCTGTGTCAGAGCAAGAGTTCTTGTAATCTTCTGCTCATGGAAATCTTTCATGGTGTAACAGTTCTGAAGCAGTTCCCAGGAAGATTTTCCGGATTCATCAATCAGCTCAAGGAATTTTGCATAATCGTCATGATGGATTGCATCTGCGGCTTCTTCTACACGGGATGTTTCGCCGAAGAAATGAAGCGCACGAAGAACTGCTCTGTCATCCTCGATCTCATTGCAATGCTCAAGAAGTGCATCCACCGTTGTCTCATGAAGAAGGTTCACACCAAGTACTTTTGCAACTGCTTTCATCTCACCCGGAATCTCAGAGTATTCCTGGCTGAGATCTGCATGTCCTTTTCCTGTATTTACAATAACAAGTCTGTATCCGAATTTTCCGAAGGAGAATTCCAGTTTGCTGTATTTAAGGTTATTGCTGTCTGCAAAATCAAAGAGAACCGGTCCGCCAACTGCACATGCCATCTGGTCCATCATTCCGGAAGCCTTGTCCCAGTAAATATTCTCTGCATACTGACCAATCTTTGCATAATCGTTATATGACATCTTACTGTCATTGAAGAAATAATCAATGATCGTACAAACCAGCATTTCAAAAGAAGCAGAAGAACTTACACCAGCTGCTGCGATAACATTTGTGCTTACGTATGCATCAAAACCTGCTGTCTTAAAGCCATTCTTCTGTGCACCTTCCATCATTCCTGCAACAAGTGCCGGTGTGCCTTTTTTATAATTTGCTTTGCTGAGTTTATTGAGGTCTACAACAATCTCATCTCTGTATCCTTCACTGGTGATACGGATAGTCTGTGTTCCGTTCGGATAAGCGGCTCCAATCGTATCAAGGTTGATACTTCCTGCGATTACTTTACCGCCATTATGGTCTGTATGGTTTCCGATGATCTCCGTTCTTCCTGCAGATGTGAAATATTCTGCCTGATCATGGTGATATTTTTTTGAAAAATTATCTGCAAGTTTTTCGAAACGTGCTGTGCTCTTTTCTGTTTCTCCATAGATTTCCTGAAGTTTTGCTGTTTCTGGTAAATTCATGACTTTGTTCTCCTTTTACATTTTATTTACTGCATCCCATATAGTTACTTGTCTGTTTACGGTCGTTCATCATGCTTTTGCATATCTGATAATTCCATTATACTGCTTTTTCTGTAAATTACCTTAATTAATCTGCGAAAAACAAGTAGAATCTTGCGTTTTTCATCTAAATATGGCTATAATAGAACGAAGATAACCGTAATTTCCTGCGTTCAAATTTCATTTTTCCAAAAGGAGTCCAACATGCAGATCATTACAAACCAGTTTCAGAAAGAATTGAAAAAACACGGCAGCGACCATTTTCCTTTTCTGGTCAGCTATCAGTGTCTGTCTGAATATGATTCCAACTCGTTTATGTGGCATTGTCATCCGGAGATTGAGATCACTTATGTAAAAGAAGGGTCCATGCACTATCGTGTAAATAACCGCTCTTTTCATCTGAAAAAAGGGGATATTGTTTTTTGTAATTCCAATGCTTTGCATTCCGGTGAGATGGAAAATCAAGAGGATTGTTCCTACATCCCAGTCACTTTTGATCCGAAGCTGATCTATGGTTTCTTTCAAAGTACGATCTGTACAAAATACGTGGATCCTGTAATTCAGAATCTTGCCGTATGTGCCATGCATATTGATTATTCTGAAAGCTGGCATACAGATTTTCACGATCTGCTTCTGAAAGTTATCGCACTTGATAAAGAAAAACCTGATTTCTATGAACTGGATATTTCCATACGGATGCAGATGATGTGGCGGCTGCTCGTAGAACATCTTGCACACCAGCCGGTACCTGCCGCTTCTGATCTTACAGAATACGAACGGATACGAAAGATTCTCGTCTATATAGAACAAAATTACATGAACCAGATCACACTGGCTGAAATTGCAGAACATATCCACCTCTGTGAAAGTGAATGCACACGACTGTTTAAGCGGCATATGAATACCACGCTTTTTTCTTTCCTGCAGGAATACAGAATTGAACGAAGCCTGGAATACCTGAATACAAAAGAATCCATCAGTAATATCGCTGAAAAGACCGGCTTTTCTGATTCCAATTATTATTCTAAAGTATTCAGTAAGATTAAGGGCTGCAGCCCGAGAGAATATCGAAAAAATTTAAGGGAGATGACCGCACATGAATTATAACGATGCCAAAAAAGAATTCGAAAAATATCTGGATGGATATGAACGTGATAACGATAAAGTCCGTCTGAAGATCATTCATACTTATGGAGTTGTACACGATATGGAAGAAATCTGCCGTCGCATGCATCTCTCAGAAGAAGACACTGACCTTGCACGTATCATTGCCCTGCTTCATGACATCGGACGCTTTGAACAGCTGAAACGCTTCGACAGTTTCGAACCAACGACCATGGATCATGCCGCTTACGGAGTCCAGGTTTTATTTGACGAAAGCATGATTCGTCAGTTTGTCCAGGAAGATACCTGGGATGATATTATCCGCACGGCTATTGCAAGACACAGTGATTTCAAGCTGGAGGGAATCACCGATTCCCGCACTCTGCTTCATGCCCGCCTGATCCGCGATGCCGATAAACTGGATAACTGCCGCGTAAAACTGGAGGATGATCTTCTGGTATTCATGGGAGCTTCCGGAGAAGAAATCGGTGCACAGGAGATTACTCCAAGCGTTTATGACACGGTTCTGAAAAATCAGTGTATCTATTCCCCTGACCGCATTACCCGAATGGATTACTGGGTATCCTATGTAGCGTATTTCTGCGATATTTATTTCCGTGCCAGCTTTGATATTATCGAAGAATATGATTATCTCAATAAGATCATTGATCGGATTCCATACAGTAATCCCGATACCCGTGCGAAAATGGAAACGATCCGTACACATCTTGCAGAATACATTCACAATGCACCAGGGTGTGAATCAATTTAATATATACAAAATTTGTCATATTTTGTCGAATCCTGTCAAACGATTCTTATTTTTGTATATTGTAAGCAATATGTGCATATGTTATAATGTCATCAGAAACTTATAATGATACTGTCCAAGTACCTAAAAGAAACGAAAAACCCTCGGAGGCCGATCCGAGGGTTTTTCTATTCCGTTTTTTATGTGGTGGCTTATACCACAGGCTGGTCACCAACTATTTATCGCCGTCCAACCATTTGTTGATGCAATGACACACTACACCAGCCATAACGGCGATCATAAAACTTACAATGCTGTCCATATTTTCCCTCCTTCCCGTACCTGTGGGAAGCGGTAACATTTTCAGGATAGCACATATCGTACTTTGGTTTTGTCGAATCCTGTCATCCTTGTTGCATTTTTATATTCTGTATGATTTTGCAGAAGATTACTGCCACTGCTGTACTTACAGCGGTGGCAAGGATTGCCGGACCAACGATTGCCGTTGGATCTACACTTCCGTATTTTGCACGGTAAGCAATCATATTTATTGGAATCAACTGCAGTGAAGAGACATTGATAATAAGAAACGTACACATCTCGTCGCTCGCAGTATCACCAGGAGAAAGAGCTTTCAGCTCCTCCATCGCACACAATCCCGAACTCGTACTCGCCCAGGACAGACCCAGCATGTTTGAAAGAAAATTTAAGCAAATATAATGTGCTGCCTTCGAATCTGTATCCAGCCCCGGAAACAAAAAACGGATCATCCACTTCAGCCGTCCCGACAACGCCGTCACAAGCCCCGAATTCTCCGCAATCTTCATCATTCCCATCCACATCGCAGTGATTCCTGCCATCGAGATACAGAGATTCACCCCCTCGCCTGCACACGAAACCAACGTCTTCGAAACCCCATCCAAATTCCCCATCAACGTCCCATATATGATTCCAATCACGATCATCCCGCCCCAGAGATATGTCATAACTCTGCTCCTTAATCTGATACCATTATTTCATTTTATGCAAAAAAAGAGACCAGATTCCTCAGAATCCAGTCTCTTTTATATAAACTTAAATTACTTTATAAATACTTTATCCAGATGCCAGATATCCTCTACATACTCTTCGATAGTTCTGTCAGATGTAAATTTACCTGCGCATGCTGTATTCAGCATAGCCATACGAGCCCAGCCCTTTTCATCTTTGTATGCTTCTTCCACTTTCTTCTGTGCTGCTGCATAAGAACGGAAGTCTGCAAGAATAAAGTACTGGTCAGCTCTCTCTCCACCATTCTGGTTCAGGAGTGAGTTGTACAGATCACGGAACAGTTCTGTATCAGCAGAGAATGTTCCATTTACAAGCTCTGTCAGTACCTGACGAATCTCATCATCTGTGTTGTAGATGACTCTCGGATCGTATCCGCCATTGTTTTCATAGTTGATAACTTCATCTGCGCTCAGACCGAAGATAAATGCATTTTCTTTGCCAACTTCATCAACGATCTCAACGTTGGCACCATCCATTGTTCCCAGAGTCGGTGCACCGTTCAGCATGAACTTCATGTTACCTGTACCGGAAGCCTCTTTACTTGCAGTAGAGATCTGCTCGGAAACATCTGCTGCCGCAAAGATCATCTCAGCGTTGGATACACGATAGTTCTCGATAAATACAACTTTCAGTTTGCCTTCGATAGAAGCATCATTGTTTACAACATCTGCTACAGAGTTGATCAGTTTGATGATTTTCTTTGCACGGGCATAACCTGCGGATGCTTTTGCTCCGAAGATGAATGTTCTTGGATAGAAGTCCATTTCCGGATGTTTCTTGATCTGATCATACAGATAGATTACATGCAGGATGTTCAGAAGCTGACGTTTGTACTCATGAAGTCTCTTAACCTGTACGTCGAAGATAGAACGTGGATTTACTTCTACTCCGTTGTGTTCCAGGATGTATTTTGCCAGACGAACTTTATTCTGATATTTGATGTTCATGAATTCCTGCTGTGCTTTTTCATCATCAACATAAACTTTCAGTTTACTGATCTGGGACAGGTCTGTGATCCATTCCGGTCCGATATGATCTGTTACCCAGTCTGCAAGAAGCTGGTTTCCGTGAAGCAGGAAACGTCTCTGAGTGATACCATTTGTCTTATTGTTGAATTTCTCCGGCATCATTTCGTAGAAGTCTTTCAGTTCCTGTTTCTTAAGAATTTCTGTATGAAGTTTTGCAACACCGTTTACAGAGTAACCTGCAACGATTGCAAGATGAGCCATTTTTACCTGTCCATCATAGAGGATCGCCATCTTCTTGATCTTATCATAGTTTCCAGGATATTTAGCCTGTACTTCAAGAATAAAACGACGGTTGATCTCTTCGATGATCTGATATACACGCGGAAGCAGTCTGGAGAACAGCTCAACCGGCCATTTTTCAAGAGCTTCAGCCATAATTGTATGGTTTGTGTAAGCAACACATTTTGTTGTTACAGACCATGCATCATCCCATCCAAGACCTTCTTCATCCATAAGGATACGCATAAGTTCTGCTACAGCTACTGTCGGATGAGTATCGTTCATCTGGAAAGTAACTTTTTCGTGCAGCTTCATGATATCTTTGTGGTTCTTCTTGTATTTATCGATAGCCGCCTGGAGACTTGCAGATACAAAGAAGTACTGCTGTTTCAGACGCAGCTCTTTACCGGCCATATGGTTGTCGTTCGGATACAGAACTTCTACGATGTTACGGGCAAGGTTTTCCTGCTCAACTGCTTTTTTGTAATCACCCTTATCAAAGGAATCAAGCTCGAAATCTACAACCGGCTCCGCATCCCAGATTCTTAAAGTGTTTACGATATTATTATTATAACCTACGATCGGCATATCAAAAGGAACAGCTTTTACTGCCTGATATCCTTTGTGTACAAATTTATTGGATCCTGTTGCCGGATCATATTCTACATCAACATATCCGCCAAAATGAACTTCTTTTGCATATTCCGGGCGGCGAAGTTCGAATGGATATCCGTTTTTCAGCCAGTTATCCGGTACTTCTACCTGATATCCGTCTTTGATCTGCTGTTTGAACATACCATAGCGATAACGGATACCACATCCATATGCGCTGTAGTTCAGAGTTGCAAGAGAATCCAGGAAGCATGCTGCCAGACGTCCCAGACCACCGTTTCCAAGTGCCGGATCCGGCTCCTGATCTTCAATTGCATTGATGTCAAGTCCAAGCTCATCCAGTGCTTCTTTTACTTCTTTGTATGCAGTCAGGTTGATCAGGTTGTTTCCAAGTGCACGGCCCATCAGGAATTCCATGGACATATAGTATACTGTCTTCGGATCCTGTTCTTTGTATGCATTCTGTGTTTCAAGCCAGTTATCAATGATAACGTCTTTTACAGTGTAGCATACAGCCTGGAAAATCTGCTCCTGTGTAGCTTCTTCAAGTTTTTTACGATAAAGAAATTTAACATTTTCTTTTACGCTCTCTTTGAAAGCTTCTTTTTTGAACTGCTTGTCAATCATCGCGTTTCCTCCTTAATCGCACAGCACTGCCGTGCTTTTTTAATTCCCCCAATTTTTGCAAATCATGCCCGGTAAATTTACCGGGCATGAGTTTCTTACATTTTTGCAACACCAAGAACAACTGGCTCTTTGTTAATGTTCCATTCTTTTACATAGCCATCGGTTGTGCCCAGAGTCATATCCTCTGCCAGTACTTCAGACATGATTTCTTCTTTGTGGTTCTTCATGAGTTCAAGAATCCTGTCATTATCTTTTGCATAGATATGGATCTTGTCCATAACTTCAAATCCGGCTTCTTTTCTCATTGTCTGTACTTTGCTGACGATTTCACGGACGAATCCTTCTTCGATCAGCTCTGGTGTCAGATTTGTATCAAGAACTACAGAAATATCACCGTCTGCTTCTGTTACATAACCTTCTGTCTGTGCGGTCTCGATCAATAAGTCTTCCTCAGAAAGTTCTACCTTGTTTCCATCGATATCCAGTGTCAGAAGACCTGTGGATCTCAGCTCATTCATCGCTTCTGTTCCGTTGATCTCAGCAAGTGCTGTACGGATGCCGTTCAGAAGTTTACCATATTTCGGTCCTACTGTACGGAGCTGCGGTTTAAAGCTGTAGGAGATAAAGGACTCTACGTCATTTGCAAACTTCACTTCTTTGACATTCAGCTCGTCTGCAATGATATCTGTATAGAACTCACCCATTTCTTTGTCAGCTTTGATGTACATTGTACCGATCGGCTGACGATTCTTGATATTTGCAGTATTTCTTGCTGCACGTCCAAGAACAACGATCTTGAGAAGTTCTTCCATATCATCTTCCAGCTCTTTGTTGATCCATGCTTCTTCGACTTTCGGGAAGTCACAGAGATGAATACTCTCGATTGCGTCTTTGTCAACGCTTCTTACAAGGTTCTGGTAGATTTCTTCTGTCATGAACGGGATCATCGGAGCTGCTGCTTTGGAAATTGTTACCAGAGCAGTATACAGAGTCATGTAAGCATTGATCTTATCCTGCTCCATGCCCTTAGCCCAGAAACGCTCACGACTTCTTCTTACATACCAGTTACTCATCTCATCTACAAACTCCTGAAGAGCTCTTGCGCTTTCCGGAATCTTGTAGTTTGCAAGGCAGTCATCGACAGTCTTCACTACAGAATTCAGCTTGCTTAACAGCCATTTGTCCATAACAGGAAGATTGTCATAATCTAAAGTATATTTTGTCGGGTCGAAATTGTCAATATTTGCATAAAGAACAAAGAATGCATAAGTATTCCACAGAGTACCCATGAACTTACGCTGACCTTCCTGAACAGCCTTGCCATGGAAACGGTTCGGCAGCCACGGAGCACTGTTGATGTAGAAGTACCAGCGGATCGCATCTGCACCATATTTTTCAAGTGCATCAAACGGATCAACTGCATTTCCTTTGGACTTACTCATCTTCTGACCATTTTCATCCTGTACATGTCCGAGAACGATAACATTCTTATATGGAGCCTGGTTAAACAGGATCGTAGACTCAGCAAGCAGGGAGTAGAACCATCCTCTTGTCTGGTCAACAGCTTCGGAGATAAAGTCTGCCGGGAACTGTTTTTCAAAAAGTTCTTTATTTTCAAATGGATAATGATGCTGTGCAAAAGGCATTGCTCCTGAGTCAAACCAGCAGTCAATAACCTCCGGTACACGATGCATGGTTCCACCGCATTCCGGGCATTTCAGTGTGATCTCATCAATGTATGGACGATGAAGTTCTACTGTCTTCGCTTTTTCGTCGCCGCTCATCTCGAACAGTTCCTGACGGCTTCCGATAGAATGCATATGACCACAGTCACACTGCCAGATGTTCAGTGGTGTTCCCCAGTAACGGTTTCTGGAAATACCCCAGTCCTGAACGTTTTCCAGCCAGTCACCGAAACGTCCTTTACCGATGCTCTCCGGAATCCAGTTAATTGTATTGTTGTTGCGGATCAGGTCATCTTTAACTGCTGTCATCTTGATGAACCAGGATTCACGTGCATAGTAGATCAGTGGTGTATCACATCTCCAGCAGTGTGGATAGTCATGCTCGAATTTCGGAGCATCAAAGAGTTTACCTTCTTTGTCCAGATCCTGAAGTACAAGCGGATCAGCTTTCTTTACAAAGATTCCTGCATATGGAGTCTCTGCTGTCAGATCACCTTTTCCATCTACAAACTGTACGAACGGAAGATCATAGTTACGTCCGATACGGCTGTCGTCTTCACCAAATGCAGGTGCGATATGAACGATACCGGTACCATCACTCATAGTTACATAGTTATCTGCTGTAACAAAATGAGCTTTCTTTTTCTGTTTTGCAGCTGCCTCTCCTGCACATGCAAAGAGTGGCTCATATTCTTTGTATTCCAGATCTTTACCAACATATTTCTCAAGGACTTCGTATGCCGGTGTCTCTTCGGAACCAAGTTTACCAAGAACTGTATCAAGCAGAGCTTCTGCCATATAATAAGTATAGCCGTCTGCAGCTTTTACTTTACAGTATGTCTCATCTGGGTTTACGCAGAGTGCAACGTTGGATGGCAGTGTCCACGGTGTTGTGGTCCATGCCAGGAAGTATGCATCCTCTCCGACAACTTTAAAACGAACAATAGCAGAACGTTCTTTAACTGTTTTATAACCCTGAGAAACCTCCTGTGCGGAAAGCGGAGTTCCACAACGCGGGCAGTAAGGAACGATTTTGAATCCTTTATAAAGAAGTTTCTTATTCCAGATCTCTTTCAGAGCCCACCACTCAGACTCGATATAGTCATCATGGTAAGTAACATATGGGTTTTCCATATCAGCCCAGAAACCAACAGTTGAAGAAAAGTCTTCCCACATTCCTTTGTATTTCCAGACACTTTCTTTACACTGCTGGATGAATGGCTCCATACCATATTCCTCAATCTGCTCTTTTCCGTCCAGACCAAGTTTCTTTTCTACTTCCAGTTCTACCGGAAGTCCGTGGGTATCCCATCCTGCTTTACGAGGTACCATGTAACCTTTCATAGTACGGTATCTCGGGATCATATCTTTGATAACACGGGTCAGTACATGACCGATGTGCGGTTTGCCGTTTGCTGTCGGCGGTCCGTCATAGAACATATAAGTAGGATCATCTTTACGGTCCTCCATACTTTTTTCAAAAATATGATTTTCTTTCCAGAATTTTTCTACCTGTTTTTCACGATCCACAAAATTCAGGTTCGTATCTACTTTCTGATACACAATAAATTCCTCCTTTTTATTGTAAGAGAATAATATCCTGTTACATAAAAAAAACTTCCGTCCTGTAAAAGGACGAAAGCAATTTCCACATTCGCACCACCTGTTACATTGTACGGGCTGGTAGTATAATCATATATGCCGATACATGTTCCCTTTAACGGCGGAAACACCGTCTCTCCTTACTTAAGATTTCAGGAAAGAAACTCCGGAGTGATCTTCCATCGAAATTACTCTCACCAGGCTTCCACCTTCTCCCGGCTCTCTGCGGATTTTATTCCGATCTACTGTCTCCATCAAAGTTTTTACTTATATCTGTTTGTGCTGTTTCATTATAAGGTTATATTTTTCCATATGTCAAGGTCTTTTTGCGATATTTACAGGGTTTTTGCACCGTTTTTGTGCCGTTTTAACCCTTGTATGCGGAAAATGATTACAGTATAATTGTAGGAAGTGATATACTGTAAGAAAATATGATCAGAAAGGTACTTACATGAATATAAAAAAGAAACATTTGCTGCGGCGGATATTGACCGGCATCCTCTGTTCTGCGGTCATCGTCACGCAGGCCATTCCCGTCTTTGCTACCGACGAATACGGTGCTCCCTTGGTAACAGCAACGCCAACTCCGGATCCGCATACTGCCTACTATGCACAGCCGGCAGATACTGATTCCGTCAAAGACTGGATAAAGGGTCCTCAGATTGAAGGTGCATCTGCAATCCTGGTCGATATGTTCACAGGTGCTGTCCTTTATTCTAAAAATGCAGATAAGGCCCAGTATCCTGCCAGCATTACGAAAATTATGACAGCTCTTCTCGGATGCGAAAATCTGAATCCGAGCGACAAATTTACCATGACGGAATCCGCTGCCTACGGAATCTCTGATTCCAACAGCTCCAGTATTTACGCAGACACAGGAGAGGAATTTACGATTGAACAGGCATTGATGGCAATCATGCTGCAGTCCGCTAATGAAATGACTCTGGCTGTTGCTGAACTGACTTCCGGCTCTGCAAAAAAATTCGTAGAACAGATAAACCTTAAAGCACGTCAGCTTGGATGCACAAACACGCATTTTAATAACCCGAACGGACTTCCGGATGAAACGCATTATACAACAGCCGCTGATATGGCTAAGATTGCCCGTGCAGCCTGGTTTAATCCGACTTTCCGTAAATTTGCCTCAACGCTTTATTATGAGATTCCGCCAACAAATAAATTTGCAGAGACCCGCTATCTTCTTAATCACCATAAGATGATGAAAAGTCAGGCTTACGCATATGACGGTGTTTTAGGAGGTAAGACCGGCTATACAGAAGCTGCCGGAAATACACTTGTTACCTACGCAAAGAATGACAACACTTACCTGGTGGCAGTCGTACTGCAGTCCGTAAATGGTGCTTATGCCGACACTGCAAATCTTCTGGACTATGGTTTTAATAATTTCTCCAGAACTGCCGTTAAAGATCTTCCTAAGAAAATCACCAGACGGTGTCTGCCGGCAGAAAAATATATTCTGAAAGATTACGATAACGATACACTCTTTGAAACCAGGCGTACTGCCAGCGTATCCCTTCCGTCGGGAGTCGATACCAGTGCTTTAAAGAAAACTTACTCCATAACAAAAAATCCGGCAGGTCTTCCCCTTCTGACCGTCACATTTACTTATAACGATCATCCGGTTGGAACTGCCAGATATTACCAGACACGACTTCTTTCAGACCAGCTTCTCTGACTGACGTTTCGCCTGTCTCTTCTTGCGGAGGGAATCCCTTTTTTCACGGATTTCTTCCGCATTTTTTTCTTCAATTCTTTTTAACGTCTTAATTGCATAATACGCATCTTCATCCGTATGACGGATCCGTACTTTTCCTTTTATATACCCATGCTTCTGACAAAGCGATACACTTTCATACGCACGAGAATTATTCATAAACCAGCGAATCTTACGTTTTGCCGGCATATGGCATACCGGACAGTGGGTACTCGCAACCTCCCGGTCTTTCATTACCTTTTCCTTATCAGCGAATTCTCGTGATACATACTGATCATACGTCGGATATGAAAGAAAGATTTCTTCTTTTTTGCTCTTTGGATTCTGATAAACATCAATAGATGAATTCACACGAACATCTGCCGGATCCAGTGTTTTAAGAATTTCTCCGGTATAACGGGCATCGGTCAGTGCACGGTGAAAATCCTGTGCCTTTGGAATTCCCATCTGATCGATCGCAAATTCAAGGCTTCTGCGTCCACCTGCCTCTTCATGACAGATTCCATAAGTTTTCTGTATATCATAATACATAACCGGCCCCGGAAGCAGGGAAAGCAGTCCATAGTACTTCATGTTTCGCTGCAATTCCATCACATCCTGATTTCCCCAGGTACAGAAAACATACTCGTCCCCGCACCATTTCAGGAACTCTCTGACTGCCTGCTGAAAAGGCTCACCATCTGCCAGATCCTTATAATCCACATGGATCACTTCATGTATGCTGTCATGAATCCAGTTATATACCTGTGGTTTCACAAGTCTCTGAAAAACATCCAGAACTTCTCTCTGCTCATTCATCTTAACCGCACCGATCTCGATGATCTCAAAAGGCAGACGACTGTTGGAATATTTTTTACCTCCGGGACTCTGATTCCATTCCAGGTCAAAAACAATATAATTCATACAGTATTTCCTTCTTTATAATTAAACAGTCTGTTTCGATTTACTCTGTTGTCTAATACACTAGTATAACAGACAGGTCCTTTTCTTTCAACAGAAGCAGAAAAAGACCGGCACAATTCTCTGCACCGGTCTTCTCTGCTTATAATATTATATTTTTACGGAAACAAGACTTCCGTGATAAACAGTTTAACAGTAATTAGTTAAAGAATCCAAAGAACTGTTCATATGCAGTTCCGTCAGCCTTCTGATTTTCGAAATCCTGAAGAAGGCTGTCTGTACTCTGCTCGTCCTGATTCTGGGAATCTTCCTGAGAATCCTCAGCCTGTGCATCATCTTTTGATGCATCTTTAGAGTTGTCTTCTGAATCGCTGGAATCTGCATCCGGATTTTCACCAAGTGTTACTGTAACCGTCTTTTCTTTATAGGAATCACCATCCGCAACTTCCAGAGTTACCTCTACTTCTTCACCTGGTTCATAGTACTCAAGACGGCTTACCAGTTCATCAATACTGCGTACTCTCTTACCATCAAATTCTGTGATGATAGATTTCGCTTTGATTCCGGCTTTGTCTGCTGCTCCGCCATCTGTTACTTCAGATACAAGGACACCTTCCGGAACTCCATAATACTGGGAAGCTTCATCACTTACAGACATACCGGTGATACCAAGTACACCATGGTTATCTACTTTATCTCTAGGTGTTTCATTCATCAACTGTTCCAGAGTATCTGTTACATCAGAGATTGCGATTGCATAGCCCATACCTTCAACTTCTGTGGAGGCTAGTTTTGCAGAGTTGATACCGACAACTTCTCCGTCCATATTCAGAAGAGCACCACCACTGTTACCAGGGTTGATCGCTGCATCTGTCTGGATCAGGTTCGTAGCATCAGAATCTTCATCCTGCTCAATACCCTGATCATTCATTTTACGGTTCTTTGCACTGACGATACCAGTTGTTACAGACTGTCCGTAACCAAGAGCATTACCGATAGCAATAACCTGCTCACCGACTTTCAGGTCATCAGAGCTTCCGATCGTAGCAACTGCAATCTGAGCCATTGTATCATCAGAGATATCAGAAAGTGCTACGGAAACAACTGCAAGGTCTTTATCCTCATCATAACCATTTACGGTTGCCTCATAAGTCTCGCCATCAATGCAGGTAACAGATACGGTATCTGCACCCTCTACTACATGATAGTTGGTAGCGATCAGAAGATTGTCGTCATTCTTGCCGACAATGATACCGGAACCGCTTCCTTCAACTTCCTGCTGTGTTGTATATCCCTGGCTTCCGCCAAATCCATAATATCCAAGATAATTCTGTACATCCTGAACGGATTTTGTTGTGATAGATACAACAGATTTCATTCCTTCTGCTGCGATATCGGATACATCCAGGCTGCCCTTTGTCTTTGTCTCAGAATCGTCACTGCTTTCTGTATCGTCGGATTTTTTGTCAGAATCATCAGAACTCTTTTTCTTGGATTTTGTCTGAAGAAGCGTTGTTTTATCTTCTGATGCTGCCGCTTCTACTGTACTGCTGTTCCATCCGGTCAGTGTATTGATACCTTCAAAGGAACCTGCTGCAAGTCCGCCGGCAAGTACTGCACAAAGTGCGATGCCTGCTGCTTTCTTTACTTTTTTTCTCATTCTTTCTTTTGGATCATTATCATTATGCATATTGTTATTCATGTCATTATTCATCATTACGTTGTTATTTTTATCGCTCATCAAAATCCCCTCCTTAGGATCATTACTGTTCACTTCATAAATCATTTCCCGTGAATAGTTATCTCTGTTTCTGTTTTCCTTTTATGCTTAAGAGTATAGGGATGATTTGTGTTTACTTTGTGGGAAAAATGTGATGAAATTGTTAATTCTGGAAACTTCATCTTCCGCCAAAAGCAACACTATCCAAAAAGAGCCACATCCGCTTTTACAGATGTGACTCTATATATTCAGAACACTCTTCTATTATGCATATAAGACTGCCTTTATGCAACGCCTTTTTCTTCCAGCCAGTCGAGAAGAACCAGTTTGCCCTGTTTCTTTCTTCTTGCCATATGGCTGAACTGAAGGATCGTTAAGATTGAGAAAATAATTGTCAGTCCGATCAGAACGATTACTGCCTGTCGGATGCTCTCTCCTCCGCAGATTGTGCTGCGGAATGCATTTACTGTATAAGTAAACGGCAGATAATAGTGAATCTTCGCTACAAAGGATGGTGAGATTTCAACCGGATAAGTTCCGGCAGATCCTGCAAGCTGAACAACCATGAAGATCAGCATCAGAAAGCTTCCTACTTTACCAAATGTAATGTTGAAGAAGTACATGATTGATGTAAAGCATGCACCTGTCAGTGCTGCAAACAGGATTGTCTTCGTCATTTCTACCGGAGTAAATCCGTCAAATACATGAAGCAGAAGAATCAGAAGCACCCCCTGAAGGATTGCTACCGGATAAAGTACAGAAGCCTTGCTTGCCCACCATGCAAATCCGGATTTCAGTTTTCCTTTATATTCAGTCAGAGGATACATCAGGCAGAATGCCAGGCATCCGACCCAGAGACCTACAGACATCATATAAGGTGCCATCGCATGACCATTGTTTTCTACTGTTGTGATCTTTGTTTCTTCATCTGTGATCGGTGTTGCAAACATGCTTACCGTATCATCAGATGCTGTTGTTTCTTTTACCTCTTCTGCACCGTCGCTTAAGCTTGTTGCAAGTGTGCCGGAACCGTCTTCCAGTTTTGTGAGACCATCGCCAAGTTCTTTGGAACCGTCATAAAGTTTGGAAGAACCATCCTGAATCTGTCCGGCTCCGTCTGCAAGCTGATCAGCCCCACTGTTGAGCTTACTGTTATTGGAAACCAGTTTCTGTGTTCCTTCATGAAGTGTCTGTGTTCCTGATGCAAGCTGTTCTGCACCATCCGCAAGTGTTTTTGCTCCGTCTGCAAGCTGCTGTGTTCCACTTGTCAGTGCCTTGTTATTACCAGCCAGAGTTGCAACTCCGTCTGTATAAGTTTGCAGTCCGTTACTGAGAGTTGTCACACCAGACGCAAGTGTCTTACCACCTGCACTCAGCTGGCTGATACCTGATGTCACACTGCTTCCTGCTTCTTTAAGACTTGAAGCACCTGTTGTCAGTGTTTCATCATTTGCTGTAAGGGTCTCAAATCCCTCATTCAGTGCTTTAATACCTGCGGCTGCCTTCGGGAAATCTTTTGTTCCTGTTTCCAGGGTATCCAGCGCAGAAGAAACTTTTTCTGCTCCTGCATTCACTTTCTGTGCTCCTGCATAGAGCTGATTTACTGCTGTAGTTACCGTATTGATCGGATCAGAAGGTACTTCCGGAATAGAAGAAACTCCTGCTTCCATCTGTTTTGCTCCGGCACTCATCTGAGAAGCACCATTGCTCATATCAGAAGATTTTGTTTTTAGTGTCTCTGCTCCGCTGTTCAGTCCGGATGCTGCCTGATTTAACTGTGACGCTGTATCATTTAATGTTGCCTGAGCAGATGCCAGCTGGTCAGAAACTGCACTGACAACCGCCTGTGCCTGGCTTGTATAACTGTCCGCATTAATTCCATCAACACCGGCTACTCCTGCATCTGCCTGTGCAAGAGAGCCGATCACTGCACTGAGACTTTCTGCGGAGATCATTCCATTCTCATCAGCCTGACCCTGCAATGCACTCAAAGCTGCTGCCGCATTTGCAATCGTTGCATTCGCTGCTGCTGTCTGGTTATTAGCTGCCTGCACCTGTGTATTTGCTGCACTGATCTGGTTATTGGCATCCTGTGCACACTGTTGAACAATGCCTGTCATGCTGTTAGCTGCTGCCGCTATCGGCTGTGTCGCACTCTGCAGACCGGATGCTGCCTGAGAAATGCCTGCACTGGCTGCACTGATCGTGGATGCCGCTGTCGTCATTCCATCTGCTGCCTGATTCATGCCATCCGCAGCGCTTGTCATTCCGCTGCTCGCATTCTCCATTCCGGTTTTTGCTGTATTCAGACCCGTTGCAAGCTGTTTGATACTATCCGCGGTTGTACTGTCGGCCAACGTCTTTAACTGAGAAGCCAACTGACCAAGACCGCTTTCCAGCTGTTGTGTTCCACTTGTCAGAGAACTGTCTCCATCAGAAACCGCTGCATTCAGCTGTGAAATTCCTGTAGAAACCTGATCCAGATTTTCTAATGCAGATAACTGCTTTGCTCCTGCTGCAAGCTGTTCTGCACCTGCAACATACTGCGTTACACCATCCGCCAGTGTATTTGCTCCGCTGACATACTGTGTTGTACCGCTCTTTAATGTGTCCAGTCCTGTTTCCAGGCTCTGTGCACCTGTTGCCAGACTGTTGACACCGGATGTGATCTGTGCGGAATTGACATTCAGAGTAGCTACTCCGTCGGTATAGCTCTTCACACCATCGTTTAAAGTATTTACTCCGTTTGTCAATGTCGGTACTTTATCAGTCAGTGTGCCCACACCTTCATCAAGCTGGGCAGCTCCACTGTCTACCTGAGATACACCGTCAGTATATTCTTTCAAGCCTTCAGTCAATGTCTCTGCACCACTTTTGAAAGTCAGCGTGCTGTCTGCAAGTTTTTTCAGATTGGTGGTGATTGTTTTGTTTCCATCAGAAGCACTTGTCAGACCATCTTTAATCTCTGTAGATCCGTCTGCCGCTTTCTGCATGCCGTCTCCAACTGTACCAATCTGATCAAAGACTGTCTGTGTATAGGTCTCTGTTACTTTGGAAGCAACTGCTTCACGAATCTTTGACAGAGCAGTTTCGCTCATCTTGGAAGCAATGTAGTTTGTTCCCGGGTTTGTTTCATATTTCAGTTCCATTTTCTTCGGATTGTCATCCATCAGTGTAGATGCATCTGAGGAAAAATCTTCCGGAATCGTGATTACCATATAGTAAGTTCCGTTTTTCAGTCCCTGTTCTGCTTCTTCACTGTCTACAAAATGGAAATCCAGTGAATCATTGTCTTTCAGTTCATCTACCATATCCGAACCGACGCTCAAAGTCTTTCCTTCATATTCTACGGATTTGTCATTGTTGACTACTGCTACCGGGAGTTTATCGAGATTTCCATATGGATCCCACATGGATTTCAGGAACAGTCCCGCATAGATCACCGGAATAACAATGATCGCCATCACGACAATGATCAGGATCTTATTATTCCACAAGCTTTTCCACTCATTTTTGATCATAATTGTGCCCCTTTCTTTCCTGTATATAAATATGATCGTAACATGCTGATTTAAATGAATTCTATTTCTTAACTAAACATTATATTAACAATAGACAATGTTCTACTAATAGTTTTCATTTCTATTAATCAACATCATGTTGCTTTTCTTTGCAATCCGTATTATACTAAACACATGAAACAGTTACAAGCGACAAACATTTAACATTTTGTATATTAATAGACATTTTTTCACAATTCGTCTATTATGTGCCGAAAATTGACATTTTATATAAAACCTGTTTGTTTTTAGTAAAAAGATTGGGGGATTTTTACATGGCAGAAAAAATGGATCGGCGTGTCCGCAAAACAAAAGCACAGCTTCGGGAGGGACTCGCCCGGCTCATGCAACAGAAAAGTATCAAAGAAATTTCCGTAAAAGAACTGGTAGATGAGGTCGATATCAACCGTTCTACCTTCTATTTACATTATACAGACATCTATCAGATGCTGCAAAAGATTGAAGAAGATGCAATGCAGAATATCACTGAGGTTATGAAAAAGTATCCAATCAATCCGGACAATCCGAATACAGTACTGCAATTTATTGTCCAGTTCTTCTCTATCATGGACAATGACCGTGATCTCTGCCTGGCTCTCCTCGGACCGCACGGTGACATGGCATTTGTAGAACAGATTGAAAATCTTCTGGCAGAAACCTTTTTGAGCCAGCTTCCGGACAGGTTTCCAAAGAACGATCCGAACATCAAATATCCTTATGCATTTATCCTGAATGGATGTGTGGGGCTGATCCGTACCTGGCTCTCATGTCCGACAGACGACTCTCCGGAACAGGTTGCCCGGCTGACATACCGTATGATCGAAGATACCACACAGGGATATCTGAATATGCAGAAGTAATTTATCATAAAAAGAACCCTGCGGATTCTTACAGAGATTTCAAAATCATCTCCATCTGAACCTGCCGGGTTCTTCTTATGTAATCTCAGTTATGCCATGCCAGACGTTTTACATCTGCGTGAACATCACCTGTCATCCAGTCTACATCATTGGTGATCCAGTCCATGATTCCAAGCTGGCGCATTTCCCATGCTACAGTCTGTTCTCTGGCTTCCACAGTCTCTTCTACTTCCATTGTAGTGTCGATTTCGTCATATCCGAAGATATATCCGCCCGCACTCCAGATGCTGAAGTTGCTGTCCGGGCCCGGATCTACAGTATCGCCACGCTGTGCGATCAGACCGTCATGACGTCTCTTGTATTCTTCTTCACAGCCATCTTTGAGTTTTGTCATAAACATTCTGTGACGGATCAGTTCTTTATTTTCTCTTACGATGCCAAAGTTATGATACATCAGACGCATGTCTTCACCCGGTGTGGAGATCCAGTCAAAAGTATCATCAATCTTTGCTGTGATTGCATCTTTTGCCGCAATTTCTTCTTCGGTTAATTTCGCTCCGTCTTCGTTTTCATAATATCCAAAGATCAGATCTTCAGCATTCCAGATACTGAAATTCTTTACTTTATTACGATCAAGAAATGCGGTCAGCTCCGGCCAGATCTCTCCAAGTTTTTTGCGGTAGTCATTCATTCTGCCGGCTTTTACTTTCATTGCAAATGCATGTCTTTCCATAATCAGAAGCCTCCTGTCATATGTGTTTGCACCAGATTTTCCACCTGGCTTTATAAAATCAAATTTTCTGATACTGATTTTACCACATCTGCATTCGTAATACAATTTGATTCACGGCAAAATATTACCTGTAAAATCTTTTTTTTAATTCTTTTATTCATGAAACAGAATCTGTGAAAAATACCGTACCATTCCATCGTCTGTCCAGCAGAGCATTCCTGCTGCATCTGCCATCTTCTGTGCGTCTACACAGTATGAGGACATACAGGAATTATGTTTGTATGGTCCGGCACTCATGATCAGGATATCTGTTTTGCCCTCTGCTTTCATTCTTTCTGCAAGTTCTTCTGTCATTTTGTTCTGCAGAAGCTTGTCTTTCTTGTACTGAGCAGAATCATGCATATCTTCCTGCATGGTCTGCAGCACCAGAGTTTTCTCATACTGCAGTGTCCGCTGTTTCATCTCTTCTGCTGTCCCACTCTCCGGAGGACAGGCCGGATTTACATTATAACATCCACACAAGTTTTCTTCGCAGAACATTCTGTATTCCGGCACAAAAACAAGTTCTTTTGTATCCATAACGGCCGCTCCCGAAAATCCCAGGAAAATCGCCTCTTTCACCAGATCCATATTAAAATCTCCCTTCTATGTTATTAGATATTTTTTTATCTTACATTCAAATAATTCCTTTGTTATTATAATGCCACAAAGTGAATTTTGTTGCAATCTTTCAAAGACATGTTATGATTAGCATAACTTATAATCATTACCAGAAAGGACTTGGCCATATGGTATGATATGTAATCTGAAATCCCTCATACAAAGGACTGTTTTATGAAATTATTTCTGGAATTTTCCCAGAATGACCTGACAATGTATTAAACGAAATATCCGAGCAGCTTATGGTGCTCTTCGAAACGACCTTACAGAAATGTATAACGGTACTTCATCTACTCCTGCCGGACAGGATCTGACCGTTCATCTTGGTCTGAATATCACAGGTTCCGATGAAACAAAGATTGCTTACGGCACCCCGGTCATGCAGAAAGTAGGATTAAGCCATCGCGAAGTAAAGAGTTCGATCTGTCGTCAGATTCTGATGGTATTTTTCCTTCAGACTGATAAAAATCACAGGAAACTGCCCCATATAATTTTCACATAGTTCTTTTTCTTTTGAAATACTCAGACCTTGAAACAGATTTTTATCACAGCCAATTTCAAAAAAAGATTTAAGCATATTCATATTAAGACTTTTTCCAAAACGACGCGGACGGGTAAAAAGATTCACTTCACCCCAGTTTCTCAACAGGTCTGCGATCATCCCAGTCTTATCTACATAGTAAAAATCTTCTCGTATCAGCTTTTCGAAATCATCCACACCAATGGGAAGTTTTTTTCCATATATCATGGTTCTGCTCCTTTCAAAAGATTGTTATGTTTATCTTATCATCTGCCTTTAGTAATGGCAAGTTACAGGACAATTTTTCCACCAAAAACCAAGCCCCTCACCAACAGACTATTTTCTCTGCAAGTGAAGGGCTTGTATTATTTCATGATTAATCTAATTCTCAAATTAGATATTCAAAAGGTCACTGAATACTTTCAGTGCTCCGTCTGTCTCATGTGCAAGAACACGTTTTGCAAGGACTTTGCCAAGCTGAACGCCTTCCTGGTCAAAGCTGTTTACATTCCACAGGAATCCCTGGAACATAACTTTGTTTTCGAAGTGTGCAAGGAGTGCACCAAGGCTTGCCGGATTTACCTGCTCGCCGATGATGATACTGGACGGACGTCCGCCTTCGAAGTTCTTGTTGCGGTTGTCATCAGCTTTACCGCATGCAAATGCAACGATCTGAGCTGCTACGTTTGCACAAAGTTTCTGCTGGCTTGTGCTGTCCTGAATTACTACATCTGTACTCATCTGGTTATTCTTAAATCCGATGAACTGAAGCGGTACGATGTCTGTTCCCTGATGAAGGAGCTGATAGAAGGAATGCTGTCCGTTTGTTCCTGGCTCTCCGAAGATTACCGGTCCTGTTACATAGTCTACAGGCTCACCGAAACGGTTTACAGATTTTCCGTTGGATTCCATATCAAGCTGCTGCAGGTGTGCCGGGAAACGGCTCAGTGCCTGTGAATATGGAAGAACAGCTGTGCTTGGGTAACCAAGGATATTTCTTTCATATACACCGATCAGTGCATCCAACATAGCCGGGTTCTGCATAACATCTTCATTCTTTGCGAGTTTGTCTTCTTCTGCTGCACCTTCAAGGAACTGTGCAAATACTTCCGGTCCGAATGCCAGAGATAATACAGTACCGCCAACTGCGGATGTGGAAGAATAACGTCCACCGATATAGTCATCCATAAAGAATGCTGCAAGGTAATCATCGCTCTTTGCAAGAGGGGACGTCTCACTTGTAACTGCGATCATATGTTTAGAAGCATCCAGACCTGCGTTCTTCAGAGCATCTTTTACGAAGGATTCATTTGTCAGAGTTTCAAGAGTTGTACCTGATTTAGATACCAGTACAAAAATGGAATGTGCAACATCGATAGAATTCAGGACTGCTGCTGCGTCGTCCGGATCTACGTTGCTGATGAATTTTGCTTCCATTTTGAATTTATCATTTTTCTTTGCCCAGTTTTCAAGAGCAAGATACATAGCACGAGGACCAAGATCACTTCCGCCGATACCGATCTGAACAACAGTTGTAAATTTCTCTCCTGCTGCGTTTGTAATCTCACCTGCATGTACTTTATTTGCAAAATCAGCAATCTTCTGCTGCTGTTCTACATAGAAAGCACGTTTATCAACGTCGTCAGCTGTAACAGTATCGCCAAGCTGTCCACGTGTCAGCTGATGAAGAACGAGACGTTTTTCACCTGTGTTGATTACTTCTCCATTATAGAGTGCTGCATATTTCTCGGTAAGCTGTGCTTCTTTTGCAAGTTTCTTGAGGCCTTCCAGCACTTCATCATCTACCTGTTTTGCAGCATAGTTATATGCAAGACCTGCAGCCATCGATACGCTGTAATTCTTTACACGTTCTGCACCGTTTTCTCCGGTCATGGCTTCTACAAGGTTTACTTTTTTTACATTGGAAAGTTCTTTGAATGATTCAAGAGTATCCAGGTTGTTCCAGGTAATCATAATAAGATTCCTCCTTAAAATTAGATGTTCCCGCTGTTTTCAGGATTCGTTTCAATCTCTTTAATTATAATATCAAACGGGAGCAAATTCAAGTCTGCAAACGTGTTGAGTATTTTCATGCTATAAGATCAGCACCTTTTTACCTTCAAACGCAAAACCATATCCAGATAATTCGTAATAGACCACGGATTATAAATATCTTTGAGACTTCCAAAAGAAAAACCATCATACCAGTTTTTTACTTCTTCCTTCTGATTTCCTAATCCAAATTTCTCCAGAGCATCAAAAACTTCCGTTTCTGTAAAACCGAAATACGAAGCATATTTTTCAGACACTGCTGTAATAACATTTAAGTTATTCAGATCTGAAAATATTGATTCTTTTGACACTCTTGTAATTCCTGTCAGCATTGCTCTTTCCATATATGGATTTGTCTTGAAAGTTGAATTAAAAAGAGCTCTGATAAATGTCGTCAGTTCGTCCCAAAATCCATATACATATGCTTCCTGCATGGGAGTATCATATTCGTCCAGTAAAATAATCACTTTTTTGCCATAATATCTCATCAGACAGGACGACAACGTTTTTATGGATCTCGCGACTATTTCATTTGTAATCTTTTTATCCGGTGACGGGTTATTGCTGTAATTGTCCAGTACTTTGAAAAGTTCTTTTTCTCCATCGGTCATGATATCGCCTTGTAACAAGTATCGATGTGACTGATATAATTCATTTATGATTGCAATGATTCCATTTCTGCATTCCTCATAATTATCCGCTTTTACATCTGCAAAACTCAGATAAATTACAGGAAAAGTTCCCTGAAGTTTCTGATATTTTTTCTCTTTCCATATGGACTGTTTTTTGAACAGATAGCTTTTTCCTGCATACTGATTGGAAAAAAAGCACTTTAACATACTCATATTCAGAGTTTTACCGAAACGACGCGGACGCGTAATAAGAGTCACGTCATCCCCTGACTCCCACCACACTCTGATCAGATCCGTTTTATCAATATAAAAGTAGTTTTCTTTTATAATTTCTTCATAATCCTGTTTGCCAATGCTTATGATCTGTTCCATATCATCACCTTCATTTCAGTCTGCTTTACAGTCTTAGATACATCTTCTGGTTTTTATATTATAACAATGAAAATGAAGCTCAGCAACTAACTTTGAATCGCATTTTGTAAATTGGGGGAGAAGAAGAAAATTATCATATCCGTTACTCCATTTCTAATGTTCCTGCAGATATTTTTTAATCTCATCTACTCTATCAATGCGCTCCCACGGAAGATCCAGTTCCGTTCTTCCAAAATGTCCGTAAGCCGCTGTCTGCTTGTAAATTGGTCTCAGAAGATCCAGTTCTCTGATAATTGCACGTGGTCTGAGATTGAAAATTGCTTTAACTGTTTCTTCAATCTTTTCTTCTGTATATTTTCCTGTCCCAAATGTATCTACACTGATGGATACCGGTTCTGCTACGCCAATCGCATATCCCAGTTCAATTTCTACTTTATCTGCCACACCTGCTGCAACAAGGTTTTTTGCTACCCATCTGGCCGCATATGCTGCGGAACGGTCTACCTTTGTCGGATCTTTTCCGGAAAAAGTGCCGCCGCCATGATGTCCGGCACCACCATAGGTATCCACAATTATTTTTCTTCCGGTAAGTCCGGCATCACCCTGCGGATCTCCGATTACAAATCTTCCGGTCGGATTGATCAGATAGCATCTCCGGTGTAACCAATCTCCCTGATCGTATCTCGTGCGATTTTAGAAATATCTACATATGCTTTTGTTGAAATCTCTCCAACGATAAGTGCAAGCCCTGTCGCTACCGTCGTTTCTGCTGCCACTCTTGCATTAGGATCTTCTTTGACCAGAACAATACCACGTGATTTTATATTTTTACATCCTGTTCTCTGAAATCGTTGTCTGAGATCTCGATTTTCACATTGTTTTTCCCTGTTTTTTCCTTATTTTTCCAACGTTTTTTCCTCGTTTTTTCGTTTCTGTGAAAACGTTATCC
>CAVBPN010000197.1:7433-19489 GCA_963597235.1 bacterium | reverse complement strand
TCCGTATATTTCCGGCGATTGCATAAAAAAAGATTCGAAAAGGCAGCACTTTCTCTGTCTTTTCGAATCTTTTATCTTTAATTATCTCATTCCGCCTTCAGATAAATCTGAAATGCATCGTAATTCTGCTGTGGTAATGGAAGCAGGGTTCCGGCATGCAGCAGAGCCGCACCGGAGAAGTTTCCAACATCTTCTCCATCTATCTGCATCTGATAAATCTTCTTCGGATCCAACCCTTTCCATTTCACAATCTCGGATGCCGCATTCGCATACATATCTGTATAAACCACTGACATACATGCTTCACTGCCATCCTGTGCCGCATATTCCCATACGGTATAGTCTCTGTTCTCAAATGGAGAAGTCAGTCTGTAATAATCCCCAAACTGAAACAGTCTTCCATGTTCTTTGAAGAACGCGATCTGCTCTCCTGCCATCTTCTTTTCTTCGTCTGTCATCTTGCTGAGATCCAGTTCGTATCCGAAGGTTCCCTGCATTGCGCAGATTCCTCTTGTCTTGAATGGAGTCACACGATGATTCTGATGGTTCGGACACACAGATACGTGCGCAGAAACAGAAGACATCGGATATCCAAAGGAAGTACCATACTGGATACGAAGTCTCTCGATTGCATCCGTATTGTCACTGCACCAGATCTGCGGGCAGTAATACAACATGCCGGCATCAAAACGTCCGCCGCCACCGCTGCATCCTTCCATCAGAAGTTCCGGAAATCTCTGAGTCACTGCTTCCAGTACTTTATAAAGACCCAATACATAACGATGTCTCAGCTCTCCCTGGCGGTCACGTGGAAGTTTTACGCTATATGCCGCCATAAGTGAACGGTTCATATCCCATTTGATATACTGAATATCTGCTTTTTCGACAATATCGCAGATTCGTTCTGTCAGATAATCTGTGACATCTTCTCTGGACATATCCAGTACCAGCTGGGAACGGCTTCTGATCGGCTGTCTTCCCGGTACGACCAGTGCCCAGTCCGGATGCTCCCGATAAAGATCACTGTCCTCGGAAATCATCTCCGGCTCAAACCACAGGCCGAAAGAAAGTCCCATATCATGCACTTCTTTCACCAGCTCTGCAAGAGTACCGCCAAGCTTTTCTTCATTTACAAACCAGTCCCCCAGTCCGGACCGGTCATCTTCTCTTTTTCCAAACCAGCCATCGTCCAGTACCAGCATGTCCAGATTTAACGCAGCAGCCTCTTTCGCAATCGCAACCAAATTTTCTTTATTAAAATCAAAATATGTCGCTTCCCAGTTGTTTACCAGGACCGGACGCACACGGTCCTTCCAGCAGCTCCGAATCAGGTTGGATACGATTGCATTATGCAGTGTCTGTGAGAGCTTTGAAAATCCCTCTGCACTGTATGTAAAACATATTTCAGGTGTGCTGAAGCGTTCACCCTTTGCGAGTCTCCAGGAAAAATCATAATCGTCCATTCCCATGATCAGTCTTGTCTGATTAAACTGATCGACTTCTGCCTGTGCATGAAATCCGCCACTATACAGAAGCGATGCACTGTAGCACTCACCTGTGCTCTCTGTTGTATCTTTATCCGCAAGAATCACAAAAGGATTATGCTGATGGCTGGAAGTTCCACGAGTACTGCGGAGTTCCACGATACCATGCGGCAGACTGCTTCTCTCCATCTGACGCTCGCCGGCATGTTTTCCGTAAAAATGAATCAGATCATATTTTCCCATCCCAAGATCCAGACATGCACTCATCACTCTGGAAATCTGAATATCACCCTCTGTACGATTCTCAACTACTGCTGCTCTTGTAATGATATCCAATTCTTCAAATACACCATAGAGAAGATGCACATAAACTTCTTCGACCGCATCTTTCAGGATGATCTCCAGTGTTTCTCCTTTTGACTTTTCAGAAGAAAAAAATGCCGGAAGACCCGGAAGGCCGTATTTTCCCTCCCTTACCTGATAGCTGTCAAAGAAAAACATCCCATCCTGCACACCACTTCCAAGATCTGCTTTCAGACAGTCTACGCGATAATCTCCGTCTCCATATACCGGAAACTCCTGTGGCTGGAAATCCAGAGAATATACTCGTTCACTGTCTGTCCCCGGGATATTTCCGCTGAATCCGCGGTCTGCCATACGAATCAGATAAGAACAGTCCGTATCATCTGTACGGTTTCCGTAATAAGTGTGAATGAGCATATTCTGCTCGTCCACTTTCATCTGATAAGTACTGTTTTTTGTATGAAGCGTAAAAATCCGATTCTTTATATTGATAGCCATTGTGATTTTCCCTTTCTGTCTTTATATAGTTTTGCAAGTCATTTTATAATGCACATTTTCACAACTATTTTACTGCTCCGTTTACAACGCCATTGATAATCTGTTTCTGGCAGATGATATAAAAGATTAAAATTGGCAGCAATGCCAGAAGATAAGATGCAAACGCCAGATTATAATTCGTTCCAAACTGTGTCTGGAAATTCAGCTGTGCCAGCGGCAGTGTATTCTGATCTGTACCAGACATGATGACCAGTGGTGTCATAACATCATTCCAGGTACTCATTGCTGTAAGAACTGCTACTGTTGCATGCATCGGCTTCATATTTGGAAAAATGATCTTCCAGTATGTCTGCCATACGCCAGCTCCATCCACACAGGCAGCTTCCTCCAGTGCCATCGGGATATTGTTCAGATATCCGGAATAAAGTAGTACATTCATTGGCATAAAAAATACAACATACAATACGATGACCCCAAAGCGGTTCGCAATTCCCAGCTGCGCGGTTTCTTTTACCAGCGGCATCATAAGAACTGCAAATGGTACAAACATACCACTTACAATATAATAATAAGCAACTTTAAATGCCTTACGCTGTTTCATCTTTCTTCCAATCAGATAACCGGCAAGTGAATGTATTAATATACATAATACCACAGTTACCCCTGTAATCAGAAGACTGTTTCCGAGAGAATGCCAGAAATCAGTTACCCGCATTGCTTCTGCAAAGTTTTCAAAACTCCATTTCTGCGGAAATGCCAGTGCTCCTGCTACATCATTTGTCATTTCTGACGGCTTCTTAAACGCAATGATCACCGTCATATACAGTGGAAATAAGACCGTCAGACAGCCAAGTACCAGTAAAATATTAATGATTCTGTTTGTAGTCTTACCACGAACAGCGCCTTCTTTTTTCTTTGTTCTGCTCATTATAACTGCTCCTCCTTACTTCCCAGGAATTTCATCTGAAACAGTGATATCGCAACGATCACAATAAAGAATACAAATGCATTCGCGCTCTGAAATCCAAACTGTCCACCACTCATACCGTTGTTATAGATCAGATAAGAAATGGATTCTGTACGCTGCGACGGGCCGCCTTTTGTCAGAGACATGATCTGATCAAATACCATCAGTGCATTTTTCATGCAAAGAACAAGGTTGATTGTTACAAATGGCATGATCAGTGGAAGTGTAATGCTCTTAAATTTTTTCCATCCGGATGCCCCATCCAGCATACATGCCTCATAAACTTCCTCCGGAACGGTCTGCAGACCGGAAATATAAATAATCGTATTCATTGCGATTCCCTGCCATGCACCAACGATCACGATTGCAAGCCACGCCCATTTAGTACTTCCAAGGAGACTGGTTTTTAAAAAACCAATTCCTGTTACTTCTCCGATTGTCGGCAGAATATAGGTAAAAATAAAGCTGAAAATATAACCGACAACCAGACCACCCAGAATGTTCGGCACAAAATAAATTCCTCTGAGGGCATTCTTTCCACGAATTTTACTATTCAAACCCAGTGCCAGGATCAGGCTCAGGAGATTTACTACAATCGTCATAACAATCGCATATTTAAATGTAAACAGGTATGAATGACCAACACGGGAATCCTGGAAAATTTCTGCAAAGTTTCGAAGTCCTACAAAATCATAACTTCCATATCCGCGGAAATTCGTAAGTCCGTAATAGAAACCTTTGATCAGCGGTAATGTATTAAAGCAGAAGAAAAGAACCAGAATCGGCGCCAGAAGGCCAAGAAATATCTTTTCATTTTTGCTCCACGCATCATGCTTTTTATTCATGATCATTGCCCTCCTCATATGCTTTTACTTTTGCTACGATATCTCTGTTGTAACGGATCCATTCTTTATCAAATCGTTTCATAAATGTATCTGTCGCATCCGTACTGTCGTCCATCAGATATGTCTGAATCATAGCATCTACAGACATTTCACTCGGATAATGATGATCCTGGTAATCTGCTACAATACCATTTTCGATATAATCACGCATCTCTTCCAGTTCCGGCGTAATCTCGAAATCTCCCTTTTTACATGGAACAGCACTCTGTGAATCCAGGTATTTTTTTATACTTTCATCTTTGAGCATATATCTGAGTACTTCATAAGCTGCTTCTTTATTTTCGCAGTCCTTCATTACGCAAAACATCAGGTCATTTCCTGAATTCAGCACATTTTTATCTGCTTCATCATTCGCCGGAAATACAAAAGATCCAATATTCATATCTGGATTTACTGATTTAATCTGAGAAATCGCATAACTTCCAATCGTAAACATTGCAGATTCTCCTCTTGCGAATGCAGTGCAGGCATCATTGTATCCCTGTGCTACCGGATCTTTCTGTCCATATGCAAGAAGCGCCTTTTCCTTTTCTGCTACTTCTCTGTAGTTTTCTGCAAAAGTTGTCTTTCCACTGTTTACCTGATAAGTCAGGTCAGAATCACACAGACTTACCGCAATTGCATTCCACGGTGCCAATGTTGTCCAGGCATCCTTAAAACCAAAATACAGCGGCAGGATTCCTTCTGCCTGAATCTGGTCACACAGGCTAATGAATTCTGTCCATGTAGTCGGAACCTGCCATCCATGTTCCTCAAACATATCTCTGTTAAAAAGAATTCCGGATGCGTTTGCCATATACGGAACAGCATACACCCCGTCTTTTGGCACGTATTCGAGATCTTTATTTATCTCAAGATATTTTTCTTTAATGTCATTCAGCCCTTCAAAATCAGAGATATCCATCAGCATATCCGCATCCAGAAAATTGGAATAACTGATTTCCCCTCCAATTCCGATGATATCTGGATTATCCTCACGGATAAATCTTGTTTTCAGGATTGTCATTGCATCGTTCGGTGAATCAATCTTTAAATAAATATCATCATGTGTCGCATTGAAATCATCCTGAAACTGTTCGAAAATATCTACTGCTTCTGGTTTATACTGCACCATTTCAATTACAGTTTTGCCCTCTGTTTCGTCCTTTCCGGAGCATCCTGTCATAACTGTCCCCATTGCCAGTACACCTGCAAGAAAAACAGCACCCACTTTATGCTTTCCCATTTGTTTCTCCCTTCTTTATTACAGCAATTGACTGCCATCCGGCAGTTCAGATTCAGACCGGTCATTTCTGTTTGATTCGATTCTAGCACTAAATTAAAAGTTTCGTACATAGATGGATAGCATCAAAATATACCATAATGCGTTATTTCCAGAATAATGTTGATGTCACTACGCATTATGGTATATAATAGTCTTAAACTGCTATATTTCGTTAAATTTGCACGATTTTTATATCTCGTTTTTATGCATATTTTACTATATTTTGTAGGAAGGAATGATAAAAACCATGTCAGATTCTATTTTTCATATATTTTCAGATGAACGTTTTCTTGACCTGACCGTATACCAGTACGGTTACGAGAAATGTGAACCACTGCATTCTTATGGCCCATTTGTACGTAATCATTATCTTTTTCATTATATTATTTCCGGTAAAGGAATGCTGAGTGTTACAGAAGAAGATGGCAGTGCGGTTTACCATATGGGGGCACATTCCGGTTTTCTCATTGAACCAGGACGCATCAATCTTTACAGTGCTGACCAGAAATTTCCATGGGAATATGTCTGGGTAGAATTCGATGGACTGCGTGCAAAAGAACTGATGGAAGAGGCTGGACTGTCTAACGATCATCCAGTCTTTCATCCAGTTTCTGTTGCTGCTGCCGACCAGCTTCGTGATGCAATGCTGCATCTGACACAGTATCCGGATAATTCCCGATCACTTGGCATCATCGGGCAGTTGTATCTCATTATGGATGCCCTTATCCACGGTTCTTCCAATAAAAAAAGGCTTCAGGGCGGAAAACTTTCAAGATTTTACGCACAGGAAGCACTTTCTTTTATTGAACAAAATTATGCATTACCGATTACAGTCGAAGATATGGCTAACCGATGTAATCTTGACCGCAGTTATTTTGGTAAAGTTTTTAAAGATATGATTGGACAGTCTCCTCAGGATTTCCTGATTCGCTATCGAATGAGCAAGGCAACCTCTCTGCTCGTCAGTACCAGTCTGTCCATCGGTGATATCAGTGTTCAGGTTGGATATCCAAACCAGCTTCATTTTTCCAGAGCCTTCCGTAACATCTACGGAATGTCACCACGACAATATCGTCAGCAGAACAAACTATTGCCTTAACCCTATGGCAGACTCATCTCATGCCAGGCTTCTCCACCCCCATACAGAAGCACCAATTCCATGGTCTTTGAAACCAAATTTCTCATACATTACAATCTTATCCGGCAGACAGGTGAGAATCCGCTTCTTCCTGCCTTTTGCTTTTTCACGCTCTTTATACTGCTCCATCATCTCTCTTGCAAGCCCGTTAATGAAGCCAGCGATTTTACCACTTTTCCTGTCCACTGCCACCAGAAAAAAATCCGGAGCTTTTTTAATTCGTGGCTCCATATGTTCATAAGTACAGGCTTCATTTAGAGGAAAACAAATTCTTTCAATCTCAGCTGTCTGTTCGATTTCCTCTGCTTTGATATTTCGAAATTCATATTTTTCATGCAATCCTGCATCGTTAGTATTTTGTCCCATCAGTATATAATCTCCATCTCTGTCATACCTGCTGCCGGATAAGTCAAAATTTACCTGATAGAGGTACGTTCATTCTCTTCTGTCCTTCAGTTACTCGCATCATACCCTCCCTCTGATACTGTTCATAATAGTGCACCAGCAGAAGACATAATCGGTCTGTTCCATTCATCAAAAGAAAAATGCGTTCATTTCTTGCCTGTTCAAGCAAGTATTCCCCCATCTGCTTACTTTCATACTTTAATGCCTTTATGTCGGAGTACATCCACTTTTCAAACTGCTCCCTCTTTTCCAGGCTCAGATCTTTTAAAAAGGGACATTTCTGATATAAATACCGTTCTCCCATACTTTTTCTCCTAAGCCACGGTGACAGACAAAAAGCCAAAAAACACCGTCCCCTATGACAAATCTTTCAAAATGGATTTTCCAATCGCACCTTCCGGCATTTCTACCCCAAAGTTTTCTGCAACTGACGCACCGATCACAGCAAATGTATCCTGATTCTCGATTGCTCCGGTCTCTTTCATTTTCTTTGAATATGCAATGAATGGCACATACTCTCTCGTATGATCCGTTCCGGTATAAGTCGGATCATTTCCATGATCCGCTGTCAGAATCAGAAGATCATCTTCTCTCATTTCATCCATAAGAGTTCCAAGGCCTTTATCAAATTTTTCAATCTCATGTCCGTATCCTTCCGGATTTCTTCTGTGTCCCCACAGCGCATCAAAATCTACCAGATTGACAAAACAGAGACCGTGGAAATCTTCCTTACAAATCTCAATTGTCTGCTGCATGCCATGCACAGAACTGTCAGAATGATACGTCTGTGTGATTCCCTCACCACAGAAAATATCGTTGATCTTGCCGACCCCAATCACATCAAGTCCTGCATCTTTTAATGCATTTAAAGCGGTTCTGCCGGTTGGTTTGAGTGCATAGTCATGACGTTTGCTGGTTCTCTTGAACTCGCCTTTTTTCTTTCCGACATATGGTCTTGCAATAACTCTGCCGACTCTCCACTCATCTTTCATCGTCAGCTCTCTGGCGATCTCACAGCAGCGATACAGATTCGCAAGATCAAACGTCTCTTCATTTCCACAGATCTGCATAACTGAATCCGCAGAAGTGTAAACGATCATCGCACCTGTATTGATTTCTTCCTCGCCAAGTTCTTCGATGATTTCTGTACCACTGGCGCTCTTATTGCCAATGACACGCTTACCACATCTCTTCTCCAGTTCATCGATCAGTTCCTTTGGGAATCCTGTCTCTGTAAATGTAATAAACGGTTTCTGCGTGTAGATTCCCATCATTTCCCAGTGTCCGGTCATTGTATCTTTTCCATTGCTGGTCTCACCGATTCTCATATAACGGCCAATCGGATTCTCTACACCTTCCATATTGCCGCCTTTATGCAGGTTCAACATACCAAGTTTCTGAAGATTCGGAATATCCAGAGTTCCCACCTTATCCAGAATATGTCCAAATGTATCTACACCTTTGTCACCAAATTTCTCAGAATCCGGCATTGCACCGATTCCAAGAGAATCCAGAACGATCACAAATACTCTCTTATACGTTTCCATAAGCATTCCTTTCTGCCTGTACACATCAGGCTAATGTTAAATATTCCATTCAATCATGCCAGATTCGCCGGTTCAAATCCAAGCGGAAGAAGTTCCTTTAAAGTAAAGACATCATATTTATCTTTACTGACTGCCAGAATGATCTGGAATGTTTCCGGATCACAGAACTCCATCATAACCTGTCTGCACACACCGCACGGTGCCGCATACTCTGTCAGAACACCATCTTTACCACCTGCAATACAGATTGCTTTAAATTCTTTCACACCTTCACTCACCGCCTTGAAAAAAGCAGTTCTCTCCGCACAGTTTGTCGGTGTATAAGCTGCATTTTCAATATTGCATCCTGTATAATAAGCTCCATTCTTTGCCAGCAGCGCCGCTCCCACATGAAAATGAGAATACGGTACATAAGAATAATCCAGCTGCCTGATCGCCAGATCAATCATTTCTTCAATCTGTTTCTTATCCATGATTCTGCCTGCCTTTCCAAGTCGTATACTGCAAATTCTTTCTCATACAATTGCACCTCATTTTTTCTGATCCTTCTGAATCAGTTCACGAATCGCCTGTACTGCCACCTGAACAGCTTTATCGGTATCATGCACGACAGGATTTTCCAGCCCGAGTTTTTCTCTTTCCTGATTTGCAAGTACCAGAAAGCACGCCCCTACACGCACTCTTAAATAGTTTCCCACAATAAACAGTGCTGCCGATTCCATCTCTGAAGCAAGGCATCCCATCCGTTTCCATGCTTCCCATTTGTTCATCAGTTCGTAGCTGACCGGCTTTACCTCCGGCTCATGCTGTCCATAAAAAGAATCTTTAGACTGTACAACTCCTGTATGAAATTCACATCCTTCTTTTCTTGCTCCTTCTACAAGAGCATTAACCACATCTAATGTTGCCACTGCCGGAAACTCAATCGGTGCATATTCCCTGCTCGTTCCCTCCATACGGATGGCCCCCGTTGCGACTACAATATCACCACTTTTGACTTCTGTCTGCATCCCACCACAGGTTCCGATACGTACAAACGTATCTGCACCGCAGCGATAAAGTTCTTCCATCGCAATTGACGCAGAAGGTCCGCCGATGCCGGTTGAAGTGACACTTACTTTTACCCCATTCAGCGTTCCGGTATAGGTCACAAATTCCCTGTTATCTGCTATCAGCACCGGATCATCAAAATACTGTGCAATCTTTTTGCAGCGCTTTGGGTCCCCCGGTAAGATCACATAACGTCCTACTTCTCCTTTACCTACCTGAATATGATACTGCTTATTTGCATCTTCTGAATAGTTCTTCATGTAAATCCCTCCGTTTCCACCTTATGGCTTCCTGGAAATATCCCCATTTATTATAACTGAATCATACCATATTCATGCCAGAAAGAGTACTGATCTTTATAAATTTTCAAGTCATTGTTCTCAACAATATTCTCAGATTCTATCGTCTTTATTATAGTGTTAAGGGCTTGTTTTTTTTATAAAGATATAGTACAATTCTACGTGGACTGATGCGAATATGCCAGTTCATACAATAACTATGTCCTGTTAGTTTAATGGATAGAACGGGCGCCTCCTAAGCGTCAGGTGGAGCAATCCCCTTTTGGAAGCGATTTATGAAGAATGTCTCAGAATTTGCAAGTTAAAATCAAGTACCTCATCAAATTGCTCCATGAAAATTAAATACGTCTCAGTACCTCAGTAGGATAGAGGGTTCGCCTCCTAAGCGAAACGTCGCAGGTTCGATTCCTGTCTGGGACGCCAGCAAACAACGCTGAAAGCCTTGATTTATCGAGGTTTTCAGCTTCTTTTGTTTTTCAGCTTATAACCTGTCAAATAAAAAGCACTTTCCATTTAACTTTTGTAAATTCTTTTGACATTAAGATTTGTAATTCGATATTTTTGTGACTGTTTGAGTAGAAGAGTTTGCTAACACTTTTTTTATTTTGAAAAAATATCAGCAGATTTTTGAAGATTTGCTAACACTTTTAAAAAATTACTTTGAAGCTGATTGTTTCAAAAGCATTTCTTTCATCTCTGGCGTAAGTGATTTTAAAAGCTGTAAAAGCTCCATATCACTGTCTGATAAGCCGTTGTTTTCTGGCTGAACTTCCTCATTTTGTGGTTGCATTTCTGAATCATGGTTTAGAGTGGAATAAAATTGTTCGTCCATCTTTTGAGCATTGTAACGTCTATCTTCGTCTATGATTTCTGAATAAACGTCTGTAACCATTTCTGCTTCTGCATGACCTGTATCGCCTTGTACTGATTTTACATCACCGTTGGTCATTTTCAATTTGTATCCTGTGGATAAATGACGTAGACTGTGGAAAACAACTTTTTCATAGCCATTTTGTTCGCATAACTTTTGAAATCTGTCTCTTACAATTCTACTTTCAACGGGATTTCCATTTTCCAAAGCTATAACAAGGTTGTAATTGTTATAAGCGTCTCCTAAAAATTCCTGTAATTCCTTTTGGTCTTTTTGATATTGCACCAGTAATTCTGCAACTGTCTTTGGCAACCATACAGTACGATTACTTGTTTGTATGCCTGCTGAACCTCTGGCAATAAATCCGTGTAAGCAAAGTACAGCTTGTTTAATCGTCTGACAGAAGTTGTCCTTACAATGTCGCCAGCAAAGGGGAGCTTCATATCTGTGATTTGATAGTCTTTGCTGTCAGTTTCCACGCCGAGCAGGTCACGGAACAGTTCATAATCAATGGGTAAATCAAACCAGCGAGAGGTTTTATCCTCTGCTGATTTGGTCGTTTCAACCAATACGCTACATTCTTCCATCGTAATTCAGTCCTTTCTTCTAATTTTGAGTATGAAAAAAGCAGTCGATCATAACTGAAAGACTGCTTAACTATAAAACGGTATTAAAGCGTTTCTTCTTTTAAATTCTGACTCAAAAGGGATTTTAATTCTTTTACATCATTTTCAGACAAATCATTTTGATTAACAAGAATCATTTCATTTTTTATTGTTCTGACATATATGTAATTTCTGAAAATCCCCCAACATTTAAAGGCGTTCCAATGATTAGTCCCGTTACCAATATCAGAACTAACTGTAATACCATCGGTATCAAAACAATATTCACGTTTTCCCGAAGTCAGTTTATTATCCATCTTTGAATGAACAATATTTATTACTTTTTTTTGAAATGTGTTAGCTCCGTTTATGATAATCCAGATAAAGAAAACTGAAAATAATAATCCAATAATACCATATACAATACGACTATTCATAAAGCAAAGAATCGTATATATTAACATTATGACAGCCATCACAGACGATAACCCTGTTGCAAATTTACGTTTCTTTACATTTTTATCACTGGCTAAAACGATTTCTTTTAAAATATCTTGTTCTTGCTGTCCGATTTCAATATTGTATCTAACCATAATAAGAATCTCCTTTAAACATTTTAATGATATTAGTATATTACCACAAGTTTGTGTTCAAAATGTGGGATTCTTCATGTTACGCTCCAATAATCTTATTGAATAACTGAAACAAAACATCTTTTAC
>CAVBPN010000197.1:0-7423 GCA_963597235.1 bacterium | reverse complement strand
ACTGTAACAATACATTTTTTACGTCGGACGCATTGAATACAAGACCAACGGCTACTAAGGCAACCACCAAAAATCCGATGAGTTTGGAAAACTCACGCTTGAATCCCAAGTAGATACCGATAACAACAATCGCCATCAGCACAAGGCTCTGTGCGTTGCTTAAAAACCAGTTATAAAGGTTCTGTCCAAAATTCATTATTTCTTTTCTCCTTTCAGTTCCATCATTTTTCGGTCAGACTGTCTGCCAGCCTGTAAAATACACATGGCAATCACGCCGACTGTTCCCCCTAAAGAGAAGAACAGGAAAAGAAAAAATATTTTATAGTGAATTGCAAGTGCATTGTTTTTAATGTATAATAACAATAAAGAAAGGTCATACTTCTAATAAGTAGCAAGGGAGGGAAGAATAATGACTTTGATTAACGAAGTGTATGATTATATAGTAAACAAGTATAGTACGAATGAACCAATTTTCTTGACGGAGTTGGATATTCCAGGCATGAAACCAGTATCTCTTCGACAGCAAATAAAGAAGTTGACGGATGATGGAAGATTAAAACGATTTGATACTGGAATATATTATATTCCCCAAAAAACAATATTTCGTTCTGGTTCCACATTGTCAGTCGATGATGTTATCCGAAAAAAATATTTACAAGATGGTGTCAATCGCTGTGGCTATGTAGGAGGAATTCTTTTTGCAAACCAACTTGGGCTGACAACACAAGTTCCGGCTTTATATGAAGTATATACAAATAAAGCCACAACAGAGTATCGAGAAACCAAGTTGGCTAATTTACGAGTTATTATTCGAAAACCTTATTGTGAAATCGATACGGAAAATGTAGCAACGCTTCAATTTCTGGATTTGATAAAAGAGGTTGTAGATATTTCTGAAGTGGATGGAGAAGACTTGACAAATAGATTGATTGGTTATATGAAAAAGAAGAATATCAAGTTTGAAAATTTGAAACCGTTTTTGCCGTATTATCCGGAGAGAATTTATAAAAATATGTACGAGGTGGGGTTGTTAAATGGAGTATCTGCATAAACATAAAGAAGAATTTATAAACGCAGTTAATTTGGCAAGTGAATATTTTCATATTCTTCCAGTTATCGTGGAAAAAGATTACTACGTGACTATGATTTTACGAGAACTGACAGAAAGACAAGGTTTTGTTGTGTTTAAAGGAGGCACATCTCTTTCTAAATGTCATAAAGCAATTAAGCGTTTTTCTGAAGATATTGATATTACAATTGATTCCAGATTGTCACAAGGGCAGATGAAAAAATTAAAAGAAGTTATTAAAGATATTGCAACTGAATTAGATCTTGCAATTCCAAATATCGGTGAAACTCGTAGCCGTAGAAGCTATAACCGGTATATTTTGGAATATCAATCAGTATTGTCTGATCCAGATGATGCTGTCCAAAATGCGGTGTTAATGGAGACATCTTTTGCAGAGGTATCGTTTCCAACGGTTATTCTTCCAGTTCATAGCTATATTGGGGATATGATGATAGAAGAAGCTCCAGAAGAGATTAAAAAAGACAGATCGATATTGGCTGGTACATAAAAATGTTTTTGAATCTAAAGAGATTGCTGGAAAGATACGAATCAATATTGCTAGCTTTGAAAAATGGTATGCCAATCAGATTAAATATCATAAAGTTACCGGAGAAGAACCGGGAAAAGAATTGAAATCCTGGTCCTATTCTGTTAAGGAAGTCGCGGATCTGTTGGGTGTTGATGATTATCTTGTTTATGAATTACTCAAGAAAAATCAAATGGAAGCGATTATTGTCGATTACTGGAAGCGAATACCAAAAGAATCTTTCCAGAACTGGTATAAAACCCAGTCCCGGTATCGGACAAAGGAAGATAGAGAAAAAGACGCTCTTCTGGAAGATGCAACAATTACGATGCCGGAGATGGCACAGCTGCTTGTAACAACCAGAAGCTCAGTATATACAATTCTTGATAATCCGAAATATAGTCATTTTTTTGAATTCATTGTGATTGCAGAAAAGAAAAGAATCACAAAAGAGAGTTTTCAAAAATTCCTGGAAGGTCAGGACCGTTATAAGCTGGATCCATCGAATGATTATGAAGAGTTTGCACAGGAACAGAATATTGCCCTGGCTAATTTCCGGCGGAAGAAATTATCACAAACCGGAATACGAGGAAGCAATGGAAATATAAAATATCTTACTTTTAATGAAACTTCCTATCTGGCAAAGGTCAGTAGAAGCATGATCAACAAGTGGGCGGATACGGATGTGTACTCTCATATTCTGGATGATGACAGAAGGAAAAATGCAGAGCTTTTTGAAGAAGCGTTTTATGAGAAAAAGAATCTGGATCCACAGATGCATGTACAGCAGGAAAATAATAATACTACTGTTGCTGATGAAGTCGATCCGGAACTTCTGGCAAAGGTATTGGCAAATCCAGAGATGCGGGCGTTGCTCAATTCGCTGGCGAAGACGATGAAGTAATAAATTCTATATCCAAATGAGTATATTTATCCCGGATTATTCATGTCTGCTGTGAATAATCCGGGTTTATTGTTATCAATTATCTGAGTTCTTTAACAAATGATATTTCCGCTTTTCCTCATACATTTTTTCATCCATATGCATCAGGAACACTTCGGCATCATCTTCAGATCCAAATTCTGCATATCCCATGGAAACACTTAGAGTGAATGGTTCTATCCCGGATTCATTGAAACGGGATAAGTTATTATGAATCTCTTTCATTGTGGCCAGGACACTTTCTTCCTCAACATCTGACAGTAATACAATAAACTCATCTCCCGCATACCGGATTGCCATACCGGCAGCCGGTATAGATCTAAAAAGTATATTTCCCAACGTACAGATAGCCTTATCTCCCATACTATGACCAAAATTATCATTAATATATTTAAAGGCATTTACATCCATCATGATTCCATATAAAGACTTACATTTCGTAAATTTCCTTTCAGAAAGCACTGCATTAAGATATCTCCGATTATATAATCCGGAAAGTTCATCCATATATAAATTCTCGGCATATGTCTGCATCTGCACAAATATCAATGCGATCGCAACTAACACCCATGACGATGTGATTCCGTAAAAAAGGAACTGGATAAGCACGCCTGCAAAACAGGGACCGACGAAATATATTACGGGAAAGAAATTCACATTAACTCCCTGCTTTTTGGAATGATACACCAGATAGATGCTGTAAGCAAAATATAATATAAGTGAGATATATCCTGCCAGTGAACCGGCAGTTCGCTGATATACATTTTCCTTAGATATTTTAAACATAATCCCTGTTCCGAGCAGATTATATAAAACCATAATTACTTCTACGATCCAAGGAAACATTACAACTCTTACTTTTTTGAATATTCTTTTATAATTCCGGTAAATGCGTAATTCTACATACAGACACCAAAGCAGACCTATGCTGACGGTACCTATAAAACATATACTGTTGGAGATATAATTGATCTGTCTACAGCCGGTAAATTGATTCCCATCTACCAGAAAAGCAATTGTCTCAGACAATGCCCCTGCTAAGTTCACTATTGCCATTCCGTCATATAGTTTGTCTTCCTCATGGAGACTTTCTCTGTTTTTCCGTCTGCAAAGCAAAAGAAACCACATCATTAGCACAGTCAATCCGTTTGCCATCAATATTTCTTCTATGACTATTATTTCTATCACCTTCCTATCACCATGTTTTTCTATTATATCTCAGTGCTTCCTTCAAAACAATACATATCCTGGATTATTCATACCTTTTACGCGAAAGTTGGTAAAAATCACTTAGTGATTTACACGAAGACTGCTTCATGAATAATTCAGGTTAATTTCAGGAAAAAATGCAGAAATCTAATGTTACGATGTTCTACAATCTCCGTCATAATAAAAATATCTCCATCATTTCAAAAGAGAATGACGGAGATATTTCGCCCTGCTTATTCTTGTAGTAACCAATCGGCTATATCGTGAATTTCGATTCCTTCATAGTTATATAGGGGATGTTTGGTTCTGCGGGCATTGCTCAATTTACTGACGAAGACGATGAAGTAATGAAAAATAGTGAAAAAATAGTGTAATTTTAGTGGAAAAACAATTCGTAACGATATAAGAAATAAGTATCGGAATAATAATACAAATAAAGCTTCAAATGAATCAATAAGTGAAGCTTTAAATTCAGATGGTTGGTAGCATCCATGAACACAAAGGCAAACAGAAATTATTTCTCAAAGCCAATGTAGATGAACTGAAAAGACTTTTAGAAGTTCTTTGATTCAGTTACAGAAAAGGTTACAGAAATTTTTACTGAATATAATTTGTCAGTCAAAAACGCATGGACAAACCGTCTCGTATGCGTTATATTATTTATAGACAAGAAAATATCTTGTGCTTTCGATAGAAAGTTTAATTGAATACTGTTTACCATGATCGAACGTACGAAGCATGGTGGTCATATAACAGATGTCGATGATAATATCAAGGCATTCCCCAATTATTAGCTGGAGCAAACAATCAGCTAACTTTCAGAGCTTTACAGAGGGGGTATTCAGAATAACTCAAATTGAATCGGAAACAGTTTTTAATAGTGTCCCATATGGGTTTACCTTACCTTAGCTTGACAGAGAGTGACAATAGGTTGGAGCTCTCCTAAGCGAGGGGTCGGAGGTTCAAATCCTCTTGGCGACGGGCTTCAAAGCGTTCGAAAATGTTAGCTGGATTAGCTGACAACGAACGCTTTTGTTATATTCTAATCACGTTCGTGACATGAAATTCCATTCAAAATGATCAATTTCCAGCTAACGCAATCCGATTTTTGTTAGCTGGCAGCTAATCAAAATTACCGGTTTGTAAACATGGGTTTTAGGAAGTCCAGCTAACATTTGGGTTCCGCTCTGTTGTCATCCCGTATTTGGGGATGTAAATCAGAGAAAAGGCGGGAAAAGAAACAATCTCTCCCAAACCTGCAAACATAAATTAGCTGAAACAGTATTCAATTCTATTAGCAAGCTACAGCTAATGGTCAAACAGCAATGTCTGTTTGGAACTTTACTATCTATAAAAGTTCCAGGCAGGCATTTTTTAGTTCCTGAATCCTGGAGGAAAGGAGTCAAGATGACTGAACCAAACAGACAATCAGGAGAAAACGAAGAAAGAATCATAGAAATTGAGATTGAGCGTCTTCGACCGTTCAAAGAGCATCCGTTTCAGGTGAAAGATGATAAGGAAATGTTTCTTCAGCAGGAAAGCATATCCGTTAATTTCAACGTGATGATGTTACTCCTCTTGAGAGTCTTTTCTTTCTTCTTAGGTGCCATAGTCCTCCTTCCTTTTGGATAAGACATCTTGGATGTGCGATTACACTTTTTAACCGGCTGTCCCTTCCGGTTATATAAAGTGCTGCGACTATCTTTGATAGAGAGCCAACAGATATCGTTGATGTCTGTACGAGGGTATGGGGAATCGGAATCCCCATCAAGAGACTTACCCAGAGGTATGCCGTAGCCATAAAATGGCGATACGGTAATACCTGGGTGGATCTTGCTCTGTATTTGTAACCAAAAACGGAAACTACTTCTATATCATCATTGACCGTGATGATAAGGGCGAGGAAACCGTGCATTTTCTGAATCAGGTGGATGAAGCTGACCTGCTCAAGCTGATGGACGAGGAGGAGGTTGCAGAGCTCACTAAGCCGGTTGAGGAAACAAAGCCAGAAGTGGTTGAAACGGTTCCTGAAATTACAGAACCTACTCCGGAGAAAAAGCCGAGATCAACGAATATGCTCCCAGCGATTCTTGCTCTGATTGTGCTTGCCTGTGGCGGCGGATTCTTCATATTCAAGAAAGTCCAGGAAAAGAAGAAGACACAGGAAGCGGCAAAGCCTGATCCAGATGCAGATTATGTGGATGATGACGAGGACTATGGGTACGATCCGGAGTTTGAGGACGATGATGCAGATAACTCCGTCGATGAAGATGATAATGAACCTGTGTAAGCAGGATAGGCTTGATGCCTGGGCAGCCTTCGGGTTGCCTTTACATAGTTCCCACTTTCAAAAAATAAAAAATTTTATGTTTTTGAAAGCGACATCTTGCATATACTATTAGCAGACAGTATAATAAGTACAGCGAAGCGGTTTCGAGAAATGAAAAAACTTCAATTTTTGAAAGCGGGTGACTATATGAAAACAATCACGAGAGCAAAATATCTCGACAGAATCATTGAACTGAATGGCACTCCTGACATCAAGATCATCACAGGTATTCGTCGATCTGGTAAGTCCAAACTGATGCAGGCGTATATTGCGTATCTGAAAAGCAATTTTGAAAACATCAATATTATCTTCATCGACTTCATGGATTTGGCGTATGAAGAAATCAAGGAATACCATGTCTTACACGCCTATGTGGAAGAACATTATCAGGAAGGCAAAACAAACTACCTGTTTGTAGACGAGGTTCAGATGTGTCACAAGTTTGAGCTGGCAATCAACAGCCTGTACTCTAAGGGAAAATACGACATCTATGTAACAGGCTCTAATGCTTTCCTGTTGAGTGCAGATCTGGCAACTCTGTTTACCGGACGCTATATTGAAATTCATGTGTTTCCTTTCAGCTTCCAGGAATATTGCCAGTATTATGATGATATTAGTGACAAAGATAAGCTCTTTGATGAGTACGCTATCAAGGGCGGTTTAGCAGGTTCCTATGCTTATAGAACCGAAAAAGACAGAACAAACTATATCAAAGAGGTCTACGAAACGATTGTTACAAGGGATTTGGTACAGAAATATACTCTCCCGGACACTTTGGTTTTACAATGTCTGAGCGAGTTTCTTATGGATAATATCAGCAACCTGACTTCTCCGAATAAGGTCAGTCAGCTACTGACAGCAAATGAGACTCCAACCAATCATGTAACCGTTGGCAAGTACATTAAGTATTTGTGCAATGCTTTTGTATTTTATGATATTAAGAGATACGACATCCGAGGTAAGAAATACCTTGAAAGCTCTGAAAAGTTCTATTTGTGTGACAGCGGCATTCGATATGCAATACTGGGAAGCAGAAATATGGATTATGGCAGAGTATATGAAAACATCGTTTGCATCGAACTTCTTCGCCGTGGATATGATGTTTATGTCGGCAAGCTCTATCAAAAGGAAATCGACTTTGTTGCTCAGAGAGGCAGCGAGAAGTTTTATATTCAGGTCAGCGACAACATTTCCGGGCAGGAAACATTTGAGAGAGAATACTCTCCGCTGCTTCAGATCCGAGATGCTTATCCGAAAATGATTATTGCCAGAACGAAACATCCAAAATACAGCTATGAAGGAATCGAAATTCACGATATAGCCGATTGGTTACTACAAGAATAAGCA